>CATMQD010000081.1 GCA_950073045.1 uncultured Flavobacteriales bacterium
CGGATAATCGGGAATTGCATATCCTTGTGCTTGAAGTTCGCGAATGGCGGCCTTAAGCTGTGGAAGTGAAGCACTAATATTGGGGAGCTTAATAATATTGGCTTCCGGAGTTTTAGCAATTTCTCCCAGTTCACCAAGAGTATCAGGGAACTTTTGATCCTCGTTTAAGTATTCGGGCACCACGGCCAAAATTCTTGCAGCCAATGAAATATCACGGGTTTCTACTGCAACGCCTGCATGCTGAGCAAAACTTTGCACGATCGGTAAAAAAGATCGGGTGGCTAAGGCCGGAGCTTCATCGGTAAGGGTATAGAGGATCTTGTTTTGATTACTCATGAAATTGTAATTGATGAATTATAGGTTCGATTTGAGAGAGGATTGCAAAAGTAAAAAAATGGCAAGCATAAGTGGCTATAGTAAACCTATACTATGCTAATAAGGAATAGTTACTCCTTATTTGAAACTGTTCTTATTTATTCAATATCAAGTCCCAAGTCTTCTCTAAGCTTAGCTAGATGTGGGTTTTTATTGAGTAAATACTGATATTTTTCGGGAGCAGAGTAGGGATCGAGTTTCTGGCTGTCCTTCACAATTTTTACCGTAAAAAATAAAGCGAAGTTCTGTAGCTTCTCTCTACAAAAATAGAGGAGGTCTCTTTTAATCTCTTGGAATTTTTGGCCTTGCAGGGCATTGTCTAATGTGACCTCCACCATGTGATTTTCTTTTATTTCCAAATCCTTATTTGAAAGAGTCGCCACTACTACTTTGAGTCCTTCCTTTTTAGATTTTTCTACAAAAGCATCCCATACTTTTTGGAGACTAGCTTTGTTAAAGGCGTTTTGGGGTTTGCCATCAATCGGGCGATCAAGATCTTCCTCTTCTTCCTCATTATCGCTTTTCTCCTCTTCCAATTCGCCATTTAAAGCCTTATTGATGGAGAATGAGCCACCACTACGTTTCCGCTTTAACTTAGGCTTAGGCTCTGAGACAGCAGTTTTTTCCTGCTCAAGACTCTTGCTTTCCGTAGCTGCGCTTGTTGGTGTTTTTTCTTCCTTAACCGGATTTGGCTGCGTCAGAGCTTCCTCTTTTTTGGGCGCTTGCGCTGATGGAGGTGTGCTTGGAGTAGCTGGGGTTTCTACTGCGGGAGTATTCGGACTTAATTCAGGCTTTTTTTTTTATCCGCTGCTTGCGAATTTGTTTTTTGCCAGAGCATTAAGAGTTCCATCAAGGAGAGCTCAATTAGTAGCCTTGTATTGTTGCTGTTTTTATAGCGAACATCGGCATCGCTTAAAACCTTTAATCCATTAAGGATAAAGCGACTGTTTACCAACTGGGCTTGTTCTTTATAACGCTCTTGGACTTCGGCACCCACCTCTAAAAGGGAGATGGTGCTTGGATCTTGACATACCAGAAGATCACGACAGTGGGAGGCTAAGCCATTGAGGTAGAGGTGACCATCGAAACCATTTTCGAGTATTTCATTGAAGAGGTTTAATAATCCCGCTTGATCCCCTTGCATTAACAAGTCAATAGTGCGGAAGTAATAGTCGTAATCAAGAATCCGTAAATTTTCAATTACGTCCTGATAAGTGATTTTTTCTCCCGAAAAAGATACAATACGATCGAATATGGAAAGGGCATCACGTAGAGCGCCATCTGCCTTTTGAGCGATAATTCGCAAAGCAGAATCTTCGGCGGTAACCCCTTCTTTGTTGGCTACATTTTGCAGGTGACCCGCGATATCATCTACTGAAATTCGCTTGAAATCATAAATCTGGCAACGACTTAAAATCGTGGGAATGATTTTATGCTTTTCGGTGGTCGCTAAAATGAAAATGGCATGCTTGGGAGGTTCCTCGAGGGTTTTCAAAAAAGCATTGAAAGCCTGCTGGGATAGCATGTGCACCTCATCAATAATATAAACCTTGTAAGCTCCAACTTGCGGGGCAAAACGAACTTGGTCGATTAAGTTTCGGATGTCATCTACCGAATTATTCGAAGCGGCATCGAGTTCGAAAATATTGAAGGAAAAATCCTGATCAATATCTTCCTGCCCATCCGAATTAATCATTCGTGCCAAGATCCGGGCCGAGGTTGTTTTACCTACGCCTCGCGGTCCAGTAAACAATAAGGCTTGAGCTAAATGATTGCTTTCTATGGCTTTATGTAAAGTATTGGTCACATGCTCTTGACCCACAACCTCTTCAAAAGCCTGGGGGCGATACTTACGTGCCGATACGATGTAATTCTCCATAAGGGGGGCAAAGATAATATTCCTTGAAATTTAGCTTCCAGAAATAATGAAGAGCTGATAAGTTTTTTTTTAAGCGGCTGAAATCAAATTATATAGAAATCCTTATACATTTGTGGAATGTTTTTAATCAACCTTCGCTTTCAATTTCTGTTTGGCCTCCTACTCTTTTTCGGTATTAAACTTGGGGCGCAGTGCTCTTATGAGGCCCATTTTAGACTAGACGGAAATCCGGCAGACTCTAGTATTCATCAGAATCATGGGACCTTTTTTGGCGGCAATATTTATGCCGTTCATGATCGCTTTAATAATGCCAATGGTGCTGTTTATTTCGATGGAGTAGATGACTACATCAATACCTTTACCACTTACGATTTACAAGAACGTACGGTGAGTTTCTGGTTTTACGCGATGCGTACCAGTGGTATTAATGCCTTAATTGCACATGATGCCAATAATTTAAGCTACGGTGCTTTTTCGGCAAATATTGAAAATGGCGACCTCAGAGCACGTGCAGGCGGTACACCAACTTACAGCATTCAAATGCCAATCGCGGCACATACTTGGCATCATTTAACTTTAGTAAGGCGAACCGACTCGGTATTTTTTTACCTCAATGGAAATTTCATTTTAAAAGGCCCTTCTAATTCAAATGGTAGTGCCTTTCAGGCTTATAATAAACTTGTTATAGGTGCCCACCGCAGTCGCTCGCAGGATTTCTTTAAAGGTCGGATGGATGATCTTAAAATTTTTAATTGTGCTTTTGACCAGTCTCAGGTAGATTCTTTATTTCAAGATACTACGGGTATAACGATTTCCCCTTGTACTCAGGGTTATTGGCCCTTTGAGGGAAATATACGCGATACTAGCGGCTATGGAAATCATGGTACTTTCCACGGAGCTCCTCAACTTACCCTAGACCGAAATGGAAACCCAAATGGGGCCTATGAGTTTGATGGGGTTGATGATTATATCCATACCAATGCGACTTATGAATTTGAGCAACGTACTGGCTTGGTTTGGTTTTATCCTTATGAGGTGAATGCCAATCGCGTGGTCTTCATCCAAGATGCTAATTGGTTAAACTATGGGGCCTTTAATGTATCTATTCACGCGGATGGTTCCTTGAGATCACGTGCAGGTAATACAGGCGGCACCATAATTTATCCTAATCTTACCCCAAATGAGTGGTATCATGTAGCAATCGTAAGGAGGCCAGATAGTTGTTTTTATTATGTAAATGGAGTACAAACTGCGACCTCTTTCGCAAGCAGCGGTGGTTCTTTTTCTCAAGCCAACGATCAGTTGGTGATTGGAGTAGGGAGAGAGGAGAACGTGAAATTCTTCAAGGGAAAGATTGATGAAGTTAAAGTGATTGCCTGCGATTTAAATGAGTTTGAAATAGATTCCATTTACCAACAAGAGTATCCACAGCCTCCATGTGTTATTGGTTATTGGCCATTTGATGGCAATACTAATGACTCCACAATCTATGAAAACGATGCTGTTTCTTTTGGAGGCCCTGCTACTTACGCTGCCGATAGATTTGGTAATCCTAATGGTGCTATTTCTTTTGATGGCGCAGATGATTATTTGGACACTTATGCCACCTATGATTATGAAGAGCGCTCCATAGGTTTTTGGTTTTATGCAGAACGCACTTCCAATGATATCGTTTTAGGTCAGGACGATAATAACCTTAATTATGGCGGCCTAAGTGCTGGATTTAATAATGGTCAATTAAGAGGTCGTGCCGGAGGAAGTGGAGCTTCTACCATTATTCCAAATGTGAGTTTGAATAATTGGTATCATGTGGTGATGGTGCGAACAGCCTCCACGAATTACTATTACTTAAACGGTCAGTTAGTTTCTAGTTCACCATCTAATTCAAGTGGCAGTGCTTCTCAAGCTTATGATAAATTAATTTTTGGTGCGCACCGTTCGCGTAATCAACGCTTCTTTAAAGGACGATTAGACGATGTTTGGATTTCAGCCTGCCCGCTAGATAGCAATGAAGTAGATTCTGTGTATCAGGCCCAATTACCTATTCCTGTTGCAGGACTACCCAATGATACTACTCTATGCCCCGGTGATAGCCTTCAAATTGTTTTACCCCTTAACCCCGGAATAAATTACGTTTGGGATGATAATTCCACCAGCAATACTCGTTTGATAAACCAAGCTGGGACTTATTGGGTAGAAGCCACAAGTTTTAGTGATACTTTATTAGATACGATTGTGGTTGACTATTATGATTTACCGCAAGGCCTTGGAATAGATACAGCCATTTGCGGTCCCGCTACATTTACGGTGGATTATTCAGGAACAATCGCTGATAGCTTACTATGGTCGGATGGTAGCAATAGTTTAGTAAGGAATTTTAATGCTGATACCAATCTCACTATTAGCTTATTTGGCCCTTGCGGGGTAGTGATCGATACCTTTAATTTAGAGGTGGTTGATGTTCTTATACCCAGGATAACTGATACGATCCTTTGTCCAGCGACTTCCTTAACCTTAGGGCATAGGAGTGCCACAGGATACCAATTCTTGTGGTCCACAGGATCCACTCAAAATCAGATATCAGTAAATAGCTCGGGCACTTATTGGTTACGGGCCATACTACCTTGCGATACGGTGGTGGATACCTTCTATGTTTCTGATGCACCAGTACTTCCTGATCCTCAAATTGCCGATTCATTATACATCTGTGATCTTGGTGATAGCTTATTAATAGGAGAGTTAGTTGATACAAGCATTAGCTTCCAATGGTCTAATGGCGCTGCAAATTCAACCCAATGGGTAAGTGAAACAGGAGTTTATACTTTAAACTTGGATAATGGTTGCACCGCTAAAAATCTCAATTATAATGTGGTCGATTTGTCTCGTTTCGAGCCAGAGCCATTTGAAGATACTACGCTTTGCACGGAGCAAACGATTTACCAAGA
This sequence comes from uncultured Flavobacteriales bacterium, assembly GCA_950073045.1. Lineage (GTDB taxonomy): Bacteria > Bacteroidota > Bacteroidia > Flavobacteriales > Schleiferiaceae > Croceimicrobium. The sequence goes on from CATMQD010000081.1 coordinate 5,200, forward strand.
TTTTAATCAATGGCCAGTAACCGGAGTCCGCGTAAATGGTAATTTAATTAATGATGGCTTGTATTTATTTGAAATGCCGGGCATTTACAGTATTGAATATATACAACCCTGCGGAGTTTGGGCCGATGAGTTCACCTTGCGCTATGAAACTTGCGACTGTGACTTACTAATGGCCGATGCATTCACGCCCAATGGAGATGGTTTAAATGATGTGTATGCTATTAAAAGCGCCTGTACTAATTTCGATTATGATATTGAGATATTTAACCGCTGGGGCATTTCTGTATTCCGTAATGATAATCCTGATGATTTTTGGGATGGAACCTTAAACGGTAAGGCCGTACCTGGTGGAGTGTTCGTGTATAAAATTACCTACAGCGCCGAGATCAATGGCCGTAAGGTGGAAAAGTTTGAGCAAGGAACCATTAGGTTGTACCGCTAGGGTTTAGCCTAGGTTGAAGAAGTTCAAGGGATATCCGATCCGATTAACTTGAGTATTGGCTATAATTACCAGAGCCATCTTTTTGGTATAATTATCCGTCCTGCTTTTTGGAAAGGCAATGGTATAGACTTCAAATATTTTTCACTACTTTTGCCCTCCTTTTAAAAGAAAGGTTTAAAGACTTAATTTTTAATTGTTTAACAGATGAATCAATACGAATCCGTTTTCATCATGCATCCCGTCTTATCTGAAGATCAGGTAAGGGAAACGGTAGAAAAATTCAAAGGCTTCATCGAAGCCAAGGGTGGTAAGGTCCTCCACCAAGAAAACTGGGGCCTTAAGAAACTCGCTTATCCAATTCAGAGCAAGCGCAGTGGTTTCTACCATTTGATGGAATTCCAAGCTGAAGGTGAGATTATCACTCCTTTAGAAGTAGAAATGAAACGCGATGAGCGCATCATTCGTTTCTTGAATGTTAGAATGGACAAGCACCATGTGGATTATGCCAAGGTGCGTCGTCAGAAATTACAAAACGCTTAAAATTCTAGATCATGGCAGAATTGGATACCGGATCAAACCAATCCGAAATTCGTTACTTACAACCTCTGAAAATTGATACTGGCAAGCGTGAAAAGTATTGTCGTTTCCGTCGCTATGGTATCAAATATGTTGACTATAAAGATCCTGACTTCTTAGCTCAGTTCTTAAACGAGCAAGGAAAGATCTTACCTCGTCGCATTACCGGTACTTCTTTGAAGTATCAGCGTAAAGTTTCTACCGCTATCAAGCGTGCTCGTCATTTGGCAATCTTGCCTTATGTTACCGATAACCTTAAATAAGCCGGAACCATGGAAGTAATTCTGAAACAAGACGTAGAACATCTTGGATATAAAGATGATATCGTTACCGTAAAAAATGGCTACGGACGTAACTACCTTATCCCTCAAGGATACGCTGAATTGGCAACAGTATCTGCCAAAAAAGTATTAGCAGAAAACTTAAAGCAACGTCGTCATAAAGAAGCGAAAGCTATCGAAGACGCACAAAAGACTGCTGATGCCTTGAACGGATTAGAAATCAAATTAACTGCTAAGGTGGGTAAAGGCAATAAATTGTTTGGATCTCTAAACAATGCCGACCTTTCTGAAGCATTAGCCAAGCAAGGGCATAAGATCGATCGTAAGTTCATCCAAATTCAGGGTGGTACTGTAAAAGCGACTGGTCCTTACACTGCTCATATCCGCTTACACCGCGAAGTGAACGTTGAGTTAAGCTTCGAAGTTTTAGGCGACCAGGCTTAGACTATTAGATTCGAATAAAATTTCCCGGCAATTGCTCTTCAGTGGTTGTCGGGATTTTTAGTTTAAATACTTCTCCATTCGGAAGTTTATAAGAACCTCGCCATCTTTAGGGTTCAGGTTTTTACGTACTACCTTGAAGCCCTGCCTCTCAAAGAATGGTCTAGCCGTTATGCTGATATCCGATTCCAACTTTATTACATCCTTTTCTTTGGCTTTCGCCTGAAGGGTATTCAGTAATAACTTCGCAATTCCTCGACCTTGAAATTTGGCGGAAACGTACATGAAGTCTATATAATTGGGACTTTTCAAAGAGGTGAAGCCCATTAATTCCTCTTCTTGCCAAAGGAGTAATACCCATTGTTCCTCCACCAGCTTTTGCCATCGCTCTCTATTTTCGATGCCCGAAATCCAGGCCTTCATTTCCGCCGGACTGTAATCACCATTGCAAGTGCTTTTAATGCAATTCACATACAGTGATTGCATAGCAGGAAGGTCCTTAAGTTCTGCAAGGCTATGGCGAATATTCATCTCAATGCTCTTCTTTAAAATAGGATTGCATAAATACAAATACTTGATGGTCGGCAGGATAAATCTCTTTAAAGCTTTTTCGAGCTCGAGCTAAACTTATAGGCCAGTCTTCCTCCTGTTTTAAAACCTTCTGCAACACGGCGCTAAATAAATTTAAATTGGCAAACTGCAAGCTATCTTTAGGCCCTTCGCGTAGTTGCTCTTGGTAAAAAGATAAAAGCTCCTGTTCCATTCCATTGGCAGCATGAACATTCATGAGCTCTTGATAAATTGAGGGCTTGTCTGGGGCTAGCTCATAAAAACGTAAGCGGGTACTGGGGTAGCTTAGGCTATCTAGAACAATTTCTAGCTGCATTAGGGTTTTTAGGGTGTAGAAGTTTTGCGGGTTTAAGGTGTCCGAATGTCGATAATAGACCAAAGCTTGTTCTAGGCTGTCTAGCTCTGCATAGCTTAGGGCAATCATTCTAGCAGCATCCGCCTTCAATGTTTGGTCTTCATAAAGGGCAAAGGCTTTTTTTGCGGATTGAATCGACTCAGAGCGGCGATTGAGCTGCAAATAGGCATAAGCTAAATTGTAGTGCGCCGGAACATAGTCGGGATCTAATTTGGTGCAATCTTTTAGATAGGGAATTGCACTGCTAAAGTCGTCCTGCATTAAGTGATAAAAGCCAATTCCATAAGCGGCCATCGGTTTTTTAATCCCATTTTTATAAGCAATTCCGAAATGCATCTCCATATGCTTTAAGAGTACCGTTTCCGGCATATTTGGACTTTCTCCATACTTCATATAAACTTCTTGGTAATAGCGCCCGAGGATATAATGAAGTTTGAAATTGTCGGGCTCATCCTTTAAAAGGTTTTTAATAAGCGAGTCGGCTTGAAAGATTTGCATACTGTAAGTGCCTTCGTTCTGCGTTCGCAATTCCAATAAATCCTCATTTTCGGCTAAATCATGCAAGGCAAAGATTTGGTGATTTTTGCTGCGGGCGAAATACTTAAGAACTATTTCAGTCTTTAGGTAAAGAATATCTGCATTTTGATTTTTGGGATCCGCCTTTTCTAAGGTCTCAAAGGCAGAGAGGTACTGTCGTTTTTCAATCAGCGATTCGGCCTTTTTAAGAGCAGACTGGCCCAGGGCATTAAAGCTGAATGCCAGAAGTAAGGCTAAGATTTTGATTCTCATAAACTCTTAATGTCGATTATCACAAAGGATTCCCAATCTATTAGCAGGATCATTCACAAAGAATAGTGGTGCACATCCGAAAGACAAATCTATAAAGCCATATAGAATTATACCCTGGTCCTTAAGTAGCTTACCGGAAAACTGCGCTCCACTGTAGTTCCTGCCAGCTACGTTTAAAGCGCTCAGGTGAGTGCCTTCGGATCTTCGAAACCTACGATGATTTATAAGTTCACCGCTTTTGGTTTCGCTAATTAGCATATCTCTTTGCTTCGGGTAAAAACCCTTTCCATGGTCAATCACTACTAAGTTAAAGTCTTCATTTTGATGTCGATAACAAATACATGTGCTGTCTATTGAGAGCTCCAAGCTGTCCGATGAATCATAGTTCTGGCAATCTTCAATTTTGAACTGCATATTTCTGATAGAATCCATGGCGAATGGGTTACGCTTAGCAATTCTTCCTAGGGTGAAAGAGTATTTAGAACGATCGGGGTTTAAGCGCTCACTGGGAACTTCCAGTCCTATGTGATAATAATACTCGCGATAGGGCTGGTCGTTTTCACTACTGTAGAAGTTAAGAAAAGCACTGACCTTAAGCTCCTGTAATTCAAATTTATAGTGCACATTTTGCTCTAGATCGTAAAGGTAGAGACAGTCGGTCTCCGAAAAGCCCACTTGCTTTAAAAGCTTACTTCTTTGTTCGGGATCTAATTCGTGATAATTGTAGTTATCGAAACCCGCATAACCAAGGTAGTCCTCTTTAATAATCCTTTTGGCAGTATCGTCTTCAGGAGGGAGAAGCGGACTCAAAGAAATAAACTCGATGCTTGGGAAATACTCGGTCTCATAATGGACCATTTGAAAGAGATAGTTATTTGGGTACTGACCAAAGGCCGTAGTACTAAGTAGAAGAAGGAGAAGACAAAGACCTTTAGACATCATCCATTTTTGCTATGAAAATATCAATTCTTAGGCAGATTGTCGATTGTATAGCATCATTTTCCATCTAAGTCTCTTCCATTGGCTCGCGATTGGATTAGTTTAAGGCTCCTTTCAAAATATCATCAATTTATTAGCACTGAAAAAAAATGTGTTAATTAATTATTTTGTGATAAAATAATATAATCTCTTGTGCTAATTATTAATTTTTAATAATCGATAGCCCCGGAATTAGCAATTAAATTAATTAATCATACGAATGGAGTAATGGTTTTTCCTGTCTTAAAAAGTCAAGTGGTTGTAAGTCAGGCATTTGCTTATTTTACTAGACTTAGTTTGGTGCTGAAATGAAAAAGGTTGGGTTTGAATGGAGGAAATTTTAGAGGGAATTAGTTTAAGCCTAAGTATCTGAAGTCTACGAATCTGTTTTTTAATGCTAGAAAATATTGCGTAATTTGGGGTCACTAACCCGTTAAATTTTTATTAATTAAAATCTCTGTTTAATGAAGATCAATTACTCGTTGGTCTGGGCTCTGTTATTTTTAATACCCGGATCAATTTGGTCGCAGCAAGCGGCAAATTATTCACTTTCGGTCTCGAATTCGACTTTTGTCGAATTAGGGGCATCAGCCACCGCAGTGCCGATATTGGGGGATGGTGTAACCGAAGACGTTCCTATCGGCTTTAACTTTACTTTCGAAGGGGTGGCTTATGACACCTTATCCGTTTCCTCGGATGGATTCGCCTCTTTCGTTGTTGGTTCTAGCACTGAATATAACAATGACCTCGATAATGGATCCAGTTCTCGTCGTCCATTACTAGCCCCTTTATGGGATGATTTGGATGGTAGTGCAAACACTTCAGCGGCAGCTTATGAAGTAACAGGTAGCGCTCCCAATCGTGTTTTTACCATGGAATGGCGCGACTGGGAATGGAATTGGCTGGCAGGAGACTCCGTAGTTTCTTTCCAACTAAAGCTCTATGAAACTAGCGAAGAAATCGAGTTTCATTATCGCTGGGAGTGTAGCTCTTGTCAAGGCTCAGCATCAGCCTCTATAGGATTATCTGGAGCGAATAGCTTCCTTTCTGTTAGTGGCATTGGTACTGGTAGTCCAAGTGCTTCTAGTACTAGTGAAACGAGCTCTATCGATACGGTTGTTACCGATCAGGTATTACGCTTTGTGCCTCCGGCTTGTCCAAGTCCAAGTCTAGATTCATTATATAATATTACTGCAACTTCTATAGACGCCGACTGGAGTGGTAGTGGTAGTGATGATGTGGTAATTAATTGGGGTCCTGCCGGCTTCGATCAGGCTACATCTACCGCACAAGATTTAGATACCACCAATGCTGGAACTTATTCCATTACGGGCTTAAGCTCAGGTATTGCTTACGATGTTTATTTACGCAGACTTTGTGCAGGAGGTATTAGCGGATGGGTTGGTCCCTTCACTGTGCGCACAACTTGCCCAACAGTAAGCTTGCCTTACGCCGAATCTTTTGACTTTGACCTAGGTTGTTTTAGCATTACTGATGGTGGCTCAACAGCCGATACTTGGTTTTGGACGGCCGATGACGCCGGAAGTACCGTAGATGGAAATCCAGGTTTTGCCTTTGTAGATAGTGATGCTGCAGGATCAGGAACTTCACTCGATGAGTTTTTAACTTCACCAGTAATAGACGCCAGCGGATTAACCGGTGCTTTAATTCTGGAATTTGATCAATATTATCGCAATGCCGGCGATGATGCAGATGTTGAAGTTTATGATGGTAGTGCTTGGGTTACGGTTTTAGCTCAGAGCTCATCTACAGGTGGCTGGGCAAGTCCAAACCATCAGCGTATAGATATTACTCAGTATGCGAATGCTAATTTGCAGGTACGTTTCCATTATTACAATGCTAGCTGGGACTGGTACTGGGCGGTAGATAACTTCTCGGTAGAAGAGGTTCTTTGTAATCCTAGCACCAATTTAGGTGTGCTTACCGCTAGTTCCGACAGTATTACCATTAATTGGGAAGCGGGTACCGGTTCTACATTCGGAATCGAATATGGTCCAGCGGGCTTTAGTCCTGGTTCAGGAACATTTGCGAGTGCCAACGATACTACCTTTACTGCCAATGGTCTAAACCCAAGTACAGCTTACGATTTTTATGTAATCGATTCTTGCGGTGGCGGAACTTCTAGTCAGGCGGTTGGCCCATTAACGGTTAATACCACCTGTACTTCGGTAGCTATGCCTTACCTAGAGGATTTCGAAACTTGGCCTCTTTCCTGTTGGGATTCAACTGCTAGTCAAGGCTTCAACTGGATTCCTTATGGAACTAGTCCTAACCGTCATGCTCAGGCAGAGTTTTACAGCAATAGTAGCGGTACCGCGGTAATTTCATCGCGCCCAATTACTGTTACCCAAGATGCTCAGCTGCGTTTTTACTGGTCGCATTCTTACAGTACGGTTTATCCTGATGATAGAATGCTAGTGCGTGCCAAGGCACAAACCGCTGGTGCAATTTGGGATACTATTTTTGATTTATCAGGTCCTAGCTTCGATGATGCTGGTGCTACCAATGGTGCTCCAGGTTCATTTACCGAAGAGATTATCTTCTTAGATCCTGCAACTTATACTGGAAATGATGTTATCATCGAATTCCATGGTATTTCGGATTGGGGTCCTGATTTATTCCTTGATAGCGTAAATGTAGAAGCATTGCCTTCTTGTGCACAGGTGCAAAACTTACGTGATACTAATCGTACTGCTTGGGAATCTACCTTAAAATGGGATGATATTGCAGGTTTAGGTAGCTCTTACCAAGTGTGGTTTGGCCCTCAAGGTTTTTACCAAGGAACCCAAACTACAGGTGGTTCACAAGCGATTACTACTGCCGATACTTTACTAGTTGATACCTTAAATGGAACCAGCTGTTATGAGTTCTTAGTACGTTCTATTTGTAGTGCAGGAGATACTAGCGACTGGACTGGTCCATTCTCATTCTGTACTCCTCCTTCTTGTCCAGCTCCAGCTGATTTAGCCGT
>CATMQD010000082.1 GCA_950073045.1 uncultured Flavobacteriales bacterium
TTGGTTTCCATCGGGCTAGGCAATGTTTGAGCTCCTAATATTCCCATAAAAACTTATTAGATGAACTTCCATACGCGGAAATGGGTAAAACCCGAAGACCTCAACCCCAATGAAACCTTATTTGGTGGGCGATTGCTTTCTTGGATCGATGAAGAAGCGGTTATTTACGCCATCATCCAATTAGAGAACAAGCATGTAGTGACCAAATATGTTTCGGAAATAAACTTTATCTCCGCTCCTCGTCAAGGCGACATTGTGGAGCTTGGTATTGAAGCAGTGAAATTTGGAAAAAGCTCCATCACCATGCGCTGTGAAGTGAGAAACAAACTCACACGAGAGGCGATCCTGAAAATCGATAAACTGGTATTTGTAAATCTCGATGAAAATGGTCAGCCCGCGCCACATGGAAAAACGGAAATCACCTATGTAAAAGACCGCTTAGATTAATCGGTGTACAGCTTATAGGAACTGGTATCTGTCAGTGACTCCAGAAAAGCAATCAAATCCGCTTTCTCGCTTGCGCTGATTTCAAATCCAGTAATCAGAGAACTTTTTAGTCGGTGATTACTTCCTCCAGAGGCATAATGATCGATTACATCTCCAAGATCTCCCAAGGAACCATCATGCATATAAGGCGCACTTAGAGCGATATTACGCAGCGTAGCCACTTTAAATTGCCCCTCATGTTCGGGAATATTATTTGTTACTCGTGCTCGACCTGGATCTAAATAAATATCCTTTAAACCATTGTTTTGAAAACTGAAATCGGTGGTCAGAGGGAATTTATGGCAGGCCACGCAATTTAATTCTGCACTTTCAAATAGGGCTAATCCCCTTTGAGCACTTTCGCTCAAGGCAGATGAATCACCTTGGTATCGAAAACGATCGAAGGGTGAATCATAAGAAAGCAAGGCCCTTTCATAGGTAGCCAAGGCCAAACTTAAGGTGTAAGGATTCACATCATCCCCAAAAGCATTTTGAAAACTTTCCTGATACTCATTAATAGCAGCAATTCGAGAAACGGCCTCGGTAAAGGGTAAATCCATTTCCCGATGTTCCTCTATCGGTCCAATAACCTGACTCTCTAAAGTAGGATTGCCACCATCCATAAATAAATAGGGCTGCCAAGCCACATTAAACAAAGTGGGGGAATTCCGATTGTGCACTCTGCCTTCAATCCCCACCGAAACAGCTAAACCATCGGTAAATGCCAGTTCTGGTAAATGGCAGGAAGCACAGGAAATACTGTAATCTCTACTCAAGCTAGGATCAAAGAAAAGTTGTTTACCCAACTTTACTTTTGACTTTGTCAATAGTTGATCCGGCTTTAAATTAAGTGCCGGGAAATGAGGAATATTTAGCTCCAAAATTGCTTCTGGACCAGCTTCTTTCAAATCTGTTTCCTCCCTGCATGAAGTAAAAGCCATAAGAAGGACCATCGCGAGCAATAAACTCGCGATAGGACTTCTTAAGCTATTTTTTAGGCTCTTAATTGTGATCATGACCACCACCTTTGCTAAAGCTAGTGGCAGCATCGAATTGGTTCATCATTTTAACTCCCAATGGACGAGCATCACCCATGGACATAGTTAAAATTTCTGTTTCCAAATCCACACCATTAAAGAACTCTTTATAGTCCACAGTCATGGTAACTGCCACAGTATCTCCAGCTGCAACATCACTATGCAACATAGTACTGCGATCCTTCCGGAAATCATTTGTTCCGAGGTGATACTTAAAGGTATTATCAAAGGTGCCGTCGCCATCATTATCAACCTCGCCTTCAATTTTCACGAAAATGTATCCGCTGGCCCAAGACCAATACATACCTTCTGGTTGAGGGGCTAAAGGATGATTAGCATCACTAAAATCAGTAGGTTGAACGCCACTCGTTCCATCCTCAGTATTAGTTGCTTCATCAAGGCCAATGCTTACATTAAACATGTGCGCATGTCCAGGTTCTATGCTACCCATTTTACTCATCATCACATCCGGACGAATAATATAATATTCTGGATCAAGCATGGTCATGCCGCCCGCATCATCCATAATGGCTGGTTTTGACAGGTAATAAGTGGCTAGAGTAAATTTCACTACCTCTCCATTGTCGGTGGTAAAATTTTGATTGAGAGCAAAGTCATCATCACCAAATTTAAAATCGTAGTAAAGGATTACCTCAGCATTTTGAGCTGTAGGTTCGTTGGTTTGAGGATTATCATCTTCCTTACAAGAAGACATGAAAGTTAGGGCCGCAAAAGCGCCAATTAAATATTTGAATTTCATAGGGTTTATTTGTTCGTTGTTTAAAATCTGTAAAAATGAAGGGAGATTTTAAACAATCGGTGGACGCCAAATGGCTTCCATAAAACCCTTTTGGGTATTCCTATTTGGTAAATCTTTCCAGTGACTATTGTCAACTGTATCAGAAAACTCTTGTGAAGACCAATTTAATTGAACGCCCACAAAGTAGAGTACCTCTTCCTGATAGGGAGGAATTGCAGGTGCACTGGGCGAGTCTTGGCTATCACCTTGTAAAATAGCTTTCAACTGGCACTGACCTTGACAATCGTTTCCTTCAATCTCTTTTTGCTCACACCGCTCGGTAGCATAATAGTCCTGCTGTACTTCGAATTGCACAAATAGCAGCGAATTATGGACCGTCGCCATAAAAAGCATGAGGATTAATATGAGGGAAGCTGCTCGTGTCATTTCTACAAAATTAGTGCACAAACCATAATTTATAGGCCCCTAATATCACTAAGTACACGAGTAAATTAGTATTCGAGTGGGTATGGGCACAAAAAAAGTCCCCTAGCCTAGGGCCAAGGGACTTTAAAAATTTAATCCAGTTGATACTTAAAGAGCACCATCTTTAATCTCATCCACTACATCTGGATCAAGTAAGGTAGAGGTATCACCCAAATTAGATGTGTCACCTTCAGCTATTTTACGAAGGATTCTACGCATAATCTTTCCAGAACGGGTTTTAGGTAAACCACTCACAAATTGGATTTTATCTGGCTTGGCAATTTTACCAATCTCCTCTACTACCGTTTCTACAATCTCTGCTCTCAGTTTATCGGGATTAGTAGGAGCCTCTTTGGTAATCACATAAGCATATATCCCCTGACCTTTAATATCGTGAGGATAGCCCACTACCGCCGATTCGGAAACAATATGATCGTTTGAGTTAATAGCATTCTCTATTTCAGCCGTACCAAAACGGTGACCACTTACATTAATCACATCATCTACTCGTCCGATAATTCGGTACATGCCATTTTCATCACGGCGGGCCCCATCTCCTGTAAAGTAATAGCCATTGTAATGTGAGAAATAGGTATTCTTACAACGTTCATGATCACCATAAGTGGTTCGAAGCATGGAAGGCCAAGGGAAGCGCATGGCTAAATAACCTTCTTGGTCATTGCCTTCAATTTCTTTCCCTTCTTGGTCTAGTAATACTGGCTGAATACCCGGTAAAGGATAACCCGCATGCGATGGTTTCATGGGACTATGGGCGCCTAATCCAGAGATCATAATACCTCCCGTTTCGGTTTGCCACCAAGTATCTACAATCGGACACCTTTCCTTGCCAACGTGGATATGATACCATTCCCAGGCTTCTTCATTAATTGGTTCACCAACAGTACCTAGGGTTTTTAAAGAATATAAGCCATAGCTTAAAACATGATCCTCACCTTTCGCCATTAAGGCACGAATAGCAGTAGGTGCGGTATAAAACTGATTCACGCCATGCTTATCGCACACCTGCCAAAAACGACCTGGATCAGGATAGGTAGGAACGCCTTCAAACATCAAAGTGGTAGCGCCATTCAATAATGGTCCGTAAACGATATAAGAGTGTCCGGTAATCCAACCAATATCGGCAGTACACCAGTACACATCACTTTCATCATATTGGAACACATTGGCAAAACTATAGCCAGCATAAACCATATAGCCACCACAGGTATGCACTACCCCTTTGGGTTTCCCCGTAGAGCCTGAGGTGTATAAAATAAAGAGCATATCCTCGCTATCCATTTGTTCGGCTGGACAATCGCGATCGGCATCTTTTAGTTCTTCATGTAACCAATAGTCGCGGCCTTCCTGCATTTTCACATTCCATTGGGTGCGCTCGGCTACTAAAACCTTTTCTACGCTTTCGCAAGATTTTAATGCTTCATCTACTACCCCTTTACAAGGTATTTCTTTAGCACCGCGGAAAATACCATCGGCGGTAATAACCATTTTACAAGATGAATCATTAATACGATCGGCAAGGGCATGCGCCGAGAAACCGGCAAAAACTACCGAATGTACAGCTCCAATGCGGGCACAAGCCAAAACAGCCACGGTAAGTTCTGGAATCATGGGCATGTAAATCGCTACCCGATCCCCTTTTTGGATACCGTGCTTCTTTAGCACATTGGCCGTGCGGCAAACTTCTTCGTAAAGCTCGCGATAGGTCATTCGAACGAAGCGCTCTTTAGGGTCATTCGGTTCCCAAATTAGAGCCAGCTTATTGCCGCGAGTTTCCAAATGTCGATCAAGGCAATTCTCGGTAATATTAAGTTTGGCATTTTTAAACCACTTTACATCGGGTGTATCAAACTCCCATTCTAAGGTTTTATCCCATGGTTTTTGCCATTTGTAATTCGCCGCAATCTGACCCCAGAAAAACTCTGGACTCTCCGTGCTAAGCTTATACTGTTCGTGGTATTCCTCTATAGAATTGATTCGGAATTTTGCTTCCATTATCTAACTTGTTTTCTGATTAACATTTGGGTGAATAATATCGTTAATTTCCTGCACAATGGCTGGATCATCGATGGTAGAAGGAATCTTAATTTCCTCCTGATTTACGATAGCTCGCAGCAATTTGCGTAAGGTTTTACCGGATCTAGTTTTAGGTAATCGAGCTACCTGATATACTTTCTTTAATGCGGCCACTGCTCCAATTTCGGATCTTACGGCGCCTACAATTTCTTCTGCCACTTCTTGGAATGGCTTACCACTTTGGTGACTAACCACTAGGGCCATAGGAATCTGCCCCTTTAAATCGCAATGTGCACCAATCACAGCACATTCTGCTACCGCCGGATGAGCGGAAACTACTTCCTCCATTTCCACTGTGGATAATCGGTGTCCGGCCACATTAATCACATCATCTACTCGACCCGTGATATAAGTAAAACCCTCAGCATCTTTAAATCCGCCATCGCCACTAAAGTAATAGCCCTCAAATTTTTCGAGATAGGAAGATTTAAAACCTGCTACATTATTCCATAGGGTTGGTAGGCAGCCTGGAGGTAAAGGCAATTTTACGGCTACATATCCTTCCTCTCCAGCGGCAGCCTCCGAGCCATCTTCCACTAAAATCCGTAGGTCGTAGCCCACTACTGGTTTGGTAACCGAACCAGGCTTCACTTCCATTAACTCAATTCCGGGGAAATTAGATAGCATTGGCCAGCCACTTTCGGTTTGCCACCAGTGGTCGATAACTGGAATTCCCAATTGGGCCTCTAGCCATTTCAAGGTATCCACATCGCAACGCTCACCAGCTAGAAACTGAAATTTTAGAGATGATAAATCGTATTGTTTAATAAAGCTCCCATTGGGATCTTCTTTACGAATAGCCCTAATTGCGGTAGGAGCCGTAAACATCACCTTTACTTTATATTCGGATATAATCCGCCAAAAGGTACTAGCATCTGGAGTACGAATTGGTTTACCCTCAAAGAGAATAGTACTAGCTCCGGTTAAAAGTGGAGCATAAACGATATAGGAGTGACCAACAACCCAACCGATATCGGAGGCGGCCCAGTACACATCTCCAGCTTCGATGCCGTAAATTTTCTCCATGCTGTATCGCAAGGCAACCGCATGTCCACCATTATCGCGCACTACCCCTTTAGGCTTTCCGGTTGTTCCGCTAGTGTAAAGGATGTACAAAGGATCCGTAGCATAAACCGGGGTGCAACCCACACTTTCGGCATCAGCCACCATTTCCTCAAAATCTATATCGTAGTTTTTGCTAGGCACTAAGGCTCCTAGCTTACGCTGAAAGATGACTACCTTTTCTGGCTTAAACTCGGCCAATTCCATGGCCTTATCCACCATGGGTTTGTAAGGAATGATTCGATCTACCTCGATTCCCGAAGAAGCAGTAATTAACACTTTGGGTCGGGCATCATCAATGCGAATAGCTAATTCATGAGGGGCAAATCCACCGAACACCACTGAGTGTACCGCACCTAGTCTAGCGCAAGCTAACATCGACATTACGGCTTCTGGAATCATAGGCATGTAGATGATCACCGTATCTCCTTTGGAAACTCCTTGCTGCTTTAATCCACCTGCAATTTTCGCCACCTTATCGCGCATCTCACGATAAGTGTATTGCTGCTTGGTTTGAGTTACCGGAGAATCGTAGTATAGCGCTACTTGGTCACCACGACCATTTTCTACATGAAAATCCAGTGCCAGGTAAGCCGTATTGGTCATGGCTCCTTCATACCAGCGGTAAAGGCCATTTTCATCTTTAGACAGCACCTCGTCTGCAGGACGGTACCAGTCGATTCGTTTTGCCTGCTCGGCCCAGAAGAATTCGGGTTCTTGCAAGCTATTAAGGTATTCGGTTTGGTAAGACATAGCTTTTAAATTAAATCTTGAACATGTTGTAAAAGGTCTTTATTAGAAAAGGGTTTGAGCAAGTATAAATCTGCACCGTGTTCATAGCCTTTTTGCACGTCGTCCTTCTTGCTTTTAGCAGAAAGGAAAACCACTTTTGGAGCTGGTGTTTTTGCCTTTAGGTAATCACAAACTTCATAGCCATCCACATCGGGCATCATGATATCCAACAAAACTAAATCTGGCTCATGCAGGTCGGCTAAGTTTTTGGCTTCATTGCCATTTCGGGCGATAAACACCTCATATCCTTTTCTTTTAAAAAGGTATTCGAGCGACATCAAAATATTGATCTCGTCATCTACAATTAAAATTCTACTACGCATGGGGGAGAGTTTTCGGGTTCTTCAATTGCATTTCTTGCTGATAAAGCGGTAAGGTAAAAGATATCCGAGCTCCTCCGCTAGGATTTTCCTCTATCCATATTTTACCTTTATGCATTTGAATAATGTTTTTGCTAATCGCTAATCCCAGTCCGCTACCACTCGGCTTCCTACGGGTTTGATTACGTACCTGATAGAACTTATCGAATACCAATTCGCGATCAGTTTCAGGAATACCCTTGCCATCATCTTGGATATTCACCTTTAAAAATTGGTCAAATTGGTAAGCTGTTACTAAAACCCTTCCCCCATCAGGATTAGCATACTTGAGCGCATTACCAATTAGATTGTGCAATACCTGCGCAATTCTATCTTCATCGGCATATGTGATGGGCAAGGGAGCGGATATTTCTACCGCTAGGCTGTGTTTACGTTTAAGTGCCAAGGCCTGTAATTGCTTAACCGTGCCACGTAAAAGCGCTTCTAAATCGAGTCGGGTTAGGGTTAATTTCTGACTACCGCTTTCAAACTTCTCTAAATCCAGCACGTTACTAATGAGGCGGGTTAAACGGTCGCAATCTTGTACCATGTTCCCGATAAAGCGTTGGCGATCCTCCTCCGGCATTTCAGGATCATCTTGCAAAAGCTCGGCTTGAGTGCGGATTGCCGTTAAAGGAGTACGTAATTCGTGTGTAACGGTATAAAGGAATTCATCTTTAAGATCAGTTACTTCCTGTAGCTTATCATTAGCTGCTTTTAGTTCATCTGAAGCTCTTTTCAATTGATCAGTTCTGCTGCTCAACTCGCGATTTAACTGCAAAACCTTCTGACTTTCCTCTAGAATATCCAGAACTTCACTTCGGCTTAGTTCTTCCCGCTGCACTACCGATGAAATCATAATCTTAGCGCTAGCCGGGCCAATCGCTTCCGATAGTAAGCGCTCAGCATAACTAATCACTCGACTATCTGCTGTTGGAGAAGTATTCCAATCGATATTATTTAAACGAGCGTAACGATCTAAAACCCGCTCCGTTCTTTGGTTGCCCAAGAAGTTGATCAGCAAACTTTTAATATCAGGAAATGGCGCGGTACCACGATACATCTGTGGCGCATTATCGTCGCGTAGTAAACGATTGGCATCCACAAAGATGGTGGCTTGGTTTTCTTCCTCCTGGCTAGGCCTTGAGTTTAAACTGGAAAAGATGAAAAAAACGGTATTAAACAACAAGCTAAATATCGTTGCAGCACTTAAGAGGCTAATCTGCATAGACTCGGCTAATCTGCTAGGCGACCAATCCTTTAAAAGTTCGGGATTTCCAAAAATCACGTTTAGGATTTCGGGTAAGACCAAAAAGAAAAACCAAATACTAAAACCCACTGATATCCCAGCAATAGCGGCCTTACGATGAGCTTGCTTCCAAAAGAGTGCTCCAAAAAAGGCGGGTGCAAACTGACTAATAGCCACGAATGAAACCATACCGATACTCACTAGCGACTCCTTTTGAGCGATATAATGGTAATATAGGTAGGCTAGAATAAGAATCCCAAAGATTGCCCATCGGCGTAAGCCTATAATGCGACGCTCCAAGGGTTGATCCTTTTGCCATACAATTTGTGGCACTAAAACATGAGTGCTAAACATATTTCCGAGCGCCAGGGTGGACACGATAATCATGGAAGTTGCTGCTGACAAGCCTCCTAAAAAGGCTAGGGATGCGGTAGCAGGACCTCCGCTTTGAAGACTTAGAGAAAGAAGGTAAAAATCGGCCTTAGTGTCCGGTGACAACTCGGGCCCCATCAATGCAAAGGGCAAAACAAATAGATTGAGCACTAGCATGTAAAGCGGCACTAGCCACAATGCTTTGGGGATGTTTTTTACGGATGTATTCTCCACCACGCCCATCTGAAACTGCCTAGGTAAAAGCATAAAGGAAAAGGCCGAAATCACGAGGATAGTAGCCCAATCGGCCATGGGAATATCTATGGGTTGACTAGCAAAGCGATCAATGGCGGCATAAAAACGGTCGTCTTTTACAAAGTGATTTAAACCAATTATACCAACGATAATAAAGGCCACTAATTTGAAAAGGCTCTCCAAAGCAATGGTACCAATTAAGCCTGCTTTCGGTCGATTACTTTGCACATAACGCGTTCCAAACAGAATGGTAAAAAGGAACATTATTAAGGTCACATACAAGGCGGGATCGGTCCAACTGAAGCCAGAGCTCAAGCTAATCTCATCTCCCGAAAGGGTAGTAAAGCTTTCGCTGATTGCTTTGATTTGCAGCGAGATATAGGGTAGAATCCCAATTAGCGATAGTGCAGCAACTAGCTTACCCATTGTGGCATCTTTACCATATCGGGCAGAAAGCAAATCAGCCAAGGAGCCAATACCTTGATTTACTTTTAGGTAGTAAAGTTTCCGAGCAATCGGATACCATATAAAAAGTGCTAAGGTGGGCCCGATGTATATTAGAAGAAAATCGAAGCCTGACTCTACGGCCCGGCCTATACTTCCGTAGAAGGTCCAAGCGGTACAATAAACCGCTATAGCCAAAGCGTAGATATAGGGCATCCACTTTCGAAAGCCCATATTGCTGAGTCGTCTTTCAAAAAACCAAGCGGCGCCAAAAATAAAGCCGAGGTATAATGTTGCTATGACGATCAGCTGGAGGGTCATTCCTGACTATCGAGTTTTTTGGCCGTACGAACTAGGAAGGCAATCCATACTATAAAAAGACCAAAGAGGTAAATAATATAGCTCAACGATCCATCGAAGAAGGCCCAAAATAGTGGAGAAATCACCGTGAGACTAAGCACGATAATGAGGGCATTTTTAATGAAAATCTTCTCCATTTTCCAAAGATTCTAAAAAGAGGTCATTTAGGAACTGATAAAGATCAGTTAAGACGAAATACCCGGCCAGGAATATTAAGAGGGGATTCTGGCCGGGCATTCATCTGCTAGGTTTGGTTAATGTGCGTGTGCTTCACCTGCTCCGGAAGGAATCCGAATGTCCTCCACTAGTTCCTGAACATCCTCAGGAGTTTCGGGAGTAAAACGCATTACGAGCAGACTAACGCCTAGGTTAACAAGCATACCTACCGTTCCAAATCCTTCTGGAGAAATCCCGAACCAGTAACCGCCTGCTCCTCCTCCACCAAAGAGGTTAAATTTAAATTTAAGGATATAGAAGATGGTTATTCCTAAACCACTTACCATACCTGCAATGGCCCCTTCTTTATTCATCTTCTTCATGAATATTCCCAAAATAATAGCTGGGAAGAATGAAGCGGCGGCTAATCCGAAGGCTAAGGCCACTACGGCGGCAACATAGTCGGGTGGGTTAATGCCAAAATATCCTGCAACGGTTACGGCAATAAACGCAGAGAAACGAGCAGATAATAATTCACCGCGCTCCGAAATATCTGGCATCAATTGCTTCTTCAATAAATCATGGGAAATCGAGGTTGAGATCACCAATAATAATCCAGCAGCGGTAGAAAGAGCAGCGGCCAAACCACCAGCAGCTACCAAGGCAATTACCCAAACCGGAAGGTTAGCAATTTCTGGATTAGCTAAAACAATGATATCGCGATCCACAAAAAGCTCATTTTCATTGCTTTTATCAGGATTAGTTACGATGCGGTTTCCTTGTTCTCCAAAAACAGTTACCGTTTCACCAGCAGCATTTACTTCAGTTGCAAACTCGGGCGACTTTCCAGATACCGCTGCACCAGGGCGGTACTGCACTTTACCATCTCCGTTTTTATCTGTCCACGCCAATAGGTGGGTCTGCTCCCAATTGCCTACCCACTCTGGTAATTCAGAATAGCTTTTACCCTCTACAGTTTGAATGAGGTTAGTACGAGCAAATACAGAAATAGCAGGTGCCGTGGTATATAGAATGGCGATGAATAATAAGGCGTAACCAGCTGATTTTCGAGCATCACGTACTTTGGGAACCGTAAAGAAGCGCACAATAACGTGTGGTAATCCGGCCGTCCCTAGCATTAGAGCAGCGGTAATGAAAAATACATCTACCGTACTTTTCGAGCCATCGGTATAGGCCGCAAAGCCCAGTTCTGTATTAAGCTGATCTAGCTTCTCAAGGAGGTAGGTATTATCTGCTAACTTTCCACCCATTCCAATTTGAGGAATGAAGTTATCGGTTAACATCATGGAAATGAAAAAGGCGGGTACCATAAAGGCGAAGATTAGCACACAATATTGCGCCACCTGAGTATAGGTAATTCCTTTCATACCGCCGAGCACTGCGTAAATCAAAACTATCACCATTCCGATAATTACGCCAGTAGTTACATCCACTTCCAAGAAGCGAGAGAATACAACTCCTACTCCGCGCATCTGGCCGGCCACGTAGGTAAAGGACACAAAAAGAGCGCAAATAATAGCTACCGTCCGAGCAGAGTTGCTGTAGTAACGATCACCAATAAAATCAGGCACCGTAAACATCCCGAACTTACGTAGATAAGGGGCCAGCAGCAGCGCCAAAAGCACATAACCACCGGTCCAGCCCATCAGGTAAACAGAGCCATCATAACCTTGTGTAGAAATTAGGCCCGCCATGGAGATAAAAGAAGCGGCGCTCATCCAGTCGGCTGCAGTTGCTAAACCGTTGGCTAGAGGAGAAACCCCTCCACCAGCTACATAAAATTCCTTGGTAGAACCGGCACGACTCCAAATTGCGATACCGATATAAAGGGCAAAAGTGATCCCTACAATTACGTAGGTCATAATTTGAATATCCATAATCCTTTGCTTTAAATATTATTTCTCGGTATAGCCGTATTTGGCGTCGAGCTTATTCATTTTACGTACATACACGAAGATCAAAATCACGAAAGTGATGATGGATCCTTGCTGGGCAAACCAGAATCCCAATGGGAAACCACCTAAGTGAAATTGGTTTAGAAAATCAACAAATAGGATTCCGGCTCCATAAGAAACGAGGAACCATATACTGAGCAGAATAGTCAGTAGTTTTAAATTCTCGCGCCAGTATTTATGCGCTTGAGTGTGGTCTTTCATATTAAAGTATTATTGATTTGGTAATAATTATTTCTACGGCTCTAGAACTTACTAAGCTCTTAGTTCTAGGTTCTAAGCTCCCGTTACAAATACACCATTGCCTGGAAGGTGATTTCGCTTTTGCGACTCACATCATCTGGATTGGTGAAATCTGGGCGACTACGATAATTTAGGGTCAATTTAGAATGGTGGCCGGCGATGTACATATTAAGACCTAAGTCGAAAACAGTTACTAATACCTTTTCGCCAGCAGTATTTTGAACGCCTTCAAGATCATTGTAAATGAAAGCACCATAAGGTTGGAAAATAAGGTCATCACGCTTTTTAGGAAGCATATACCCCACTTGAGTATAGATACTGGTTCCGGTACCTAGGGTTGGGAAAGAATTACCGCGTAAGCTTGTGCTAATGCTAGATCCATCGGCTGGATTTAAAATTCCGATGTTACGTACATTGTTGGGTCCGAAATCATTGAAATAAGCCGCTGCGTAGGCGGTAAAGGCACCACCATTCCTTAGTGGCATGTCTAAAAATGCATCTACCGAGAAGA
>CATMQD010000083.1 GCA_950073045.1 uncultured Flavobacteriales bacterium
GGCCTTCATGCCCGAAGAGCAAACTTTATTTACAGTAGTACAAGGAACGGTGTTTGGAATACCAGCGCCCATAGCTGCTTGACGAGCAGGAGCCTGACCAACATTGGCTTGTAGCACATTACCCATTAATACTTCCTGAACTTCAGATGGGTCGAGATTAATTTTGTCTAATGCGCCTTTAATGGCGATAGAACCCAAATCTGTAGCAGATAAAGAAGCTAGACTTCCTAAGAATCCGCCAATTGGGGTGCGAACCGCTGAAACAATTACAACGTCTTTCATGTGAGGTGATTATTAAAGGATTTAAAGAAAACACCGCCGTTTTCGGAGAAATAAGAATAATGTGGAAAAATCGACACGGACTTCGATAACATGCGGTATTCTAAGATTTATCTTTACTTAGCAACGTCGGCGAAATTACGTAAAATAAGCCGTTCAACTAGACCCGAGCTCATGCGAAAGCTATTGCTGTTCATTCAAAACTATCAGACCCAGATTTCCACCGCCCTCTTATTCCTTGGGGCACTATGCATTGTAGTGTACCTCAGTCCACGGGAGGCGAAATTTAAATACGAATTTCAGAAGGCTAAACCTTGGCAACACGAGGATTTACTGGCTCCATTCGATTTTGCTATTCAAAAAAGTGAAACCGAACTTGCAGAGGAACGGACGCGCTTGGCAGAACAAAAAACCGTTTTCCTTAAATATGATGCTGAGGCAGAAGCGAGAGCTTTTGCTAAATACGAATCGGAATTTGAGAGTGCCTGGGAAAGTGCATTAAAAGACAATAGATTTGAGTTTATCCTTAATGAAGGAGACACCACTTTTTGGAAGGCCAATTTGTTGGATGCAGGGAGAACAACTCTAGAAGCCATCTTTAAAAGGGGAGTGTTACAACCAAGCAGCGAAGAACCCCTTTTAGATGCCTATGGAGAAATTCTGCTCCTTCGCGGACAGATTAGTGAAACTGCAGAGTGGGATCAATTTTACACCATTAATGAGGCGGATCAGGAAGCAAGAAACCGATTAAAGGATCGCTACCCAAGTACCGTAAGTAGTTTCCTGGCCGCTCGTGTAGCTTCTGGCCTGCGTCATAATATCTACTTCGATAAAGAAACCACCCAGAAATACCTCGATAACCAATTAAATAGTATTCTTTCTACCCGAGGAATGGTAGAAGAAGGTGAGCTTATTGTGGCGAAAGGTAATTTGGTGGACCAAGATCGCTACGAGAAATTACGCTCCCTGCAAGAGGTTTACGAAGGTAGCCTGAGTGGAGATCATTCTTATTTTGGCTTATTGTCGGGGCAAATCCTGCTGGCGGGAATTCTATTCTTTGCTCTTTTTGCCTTCTTACGACAGTTTGAGAAATTGGTTTTGGAGGATATCGCCCGCCTAACCTTTATTTTACTAAACATCCTAATCATGGTAATGGCGGCCTTCTTTATAGGTCGTTTTAATGAGGAGTATATCTTTTTTGTGCCCTTTGCGATTTTACCAATGGTGATGCGCTCCTTCTTTGATATACGATTAGCGCTATTTGTGCATACGGTAACCATTTTATTAATTGGCTTTCAGGTACCTAATAGCTTTCAGTTTACCTTTTTGCAGTTTATAGCCGGGGTTTTTTCAGTGCTACTAGTAAATAACCTTTATAAGCGTCGCGATCTCTTTATTACCGCGGCAAAGATTACAGGGGTATATGCAATCTCCTATTTCAGCTTGGCGATTTTACAAGAAGGTAATTTGCAGGATATTAATTACATGATTTTTCTGTATTTCGTGGTAAACGGCCTATTAACCCTAGTTTCTTTCCCTTTAATTTATTTCCAAGAAAGGCTTTTTGGTTTAGTGTCTGAAATCTCGCTTTTGGAACTTAGTGATACCAATAATCCATTATTACGCGAATTAGCCGAAACAGCACCGGGTACCTTTCAACATGTTTTACAGGTAGCTAACCTTACAGAGAATGCCAGTTTAGCGATCGGCGGAAATGCTTTGCTAGCGCGAACAGGAGCCTTGTACCATGATATTGGTAAGATGCAAAGTCCGATGTATTTCATTGAAAATCAGAGCCCCGGCATTAACCCTCATGATGAACTGAGTTTTGAAGAAAGTGCAGAAATAATCATTGGTCACGTTACCGCCGGTATTCGCATGGCGAAGAAGCATAAACTGCCCGATATTTTAATTGATTTCATTCGTACGCATCACGGCACTTCCACGGTAATGTACTTCTATCGCCAGTACATAAAGGATTTTCCAGAAGATGAAATGGCTTTAGATAAGTTTACCTATCCAGGCCCAAAACCTTTCAGTAAGGAAACAGCAATTTTAATGATGGCCGATACCGTAGAAGCCGCTTCGAGAAGTATCGAAAACCCGGATCACGATAAACTAGATAGCTTAGTAGAAAAGCTAATTGATTCTCAAATAGCAGCCGGTCAATTCGAGAATGCTCCAATCACCTTAAGGGAAATTAGAACGGTGAAAAAGATCTTTAAGAAGATGTTGATGAACATCTACCATGTGCGGATTAAATATCCCGATTAAGGATTAAAGACCTCTTGCACCGGTAGGGCCACATTATTAAAATTGAAGAGAGCTTGGTTTTCGAAAGGAGAAGCATTCTGTCCTTGTGGACCTTTCCAAGCTACCAATTCACCACCCCAATAACCGAATCCTAAACCTTTAGGGTTGGTTTCCAAAATTTCTCGAAGTTCCAACATGTAGCGTTTTTGTCCAGCTGGACTGGCGGGAAAGGTAGGCACCAATTGATCTTCCTGTCCCATGATATTATTGGTCCAATCGTTCCATCCCAAGGTAAAGGGATAGGCCGTTTCAGCAATCATAAGATCTTGTTCAAACTCTTGACTTAAAGCAATAAATCTGTTTTTTAAGGCCGTGATTGACTTTCCATGCCAAATGGGATAATAGGAAAGGCCGATAATATCGTAATCTAATCCATCAATTTGTCGGTAGAAGTCTTGCGCTGATTCATCAATGCCCGCATAGTGAACCATGATTTTAGCCTCTGAATAGGAGTTTCGGGCAGCAATAATAGCAGTATCTAGCAGACTAAAATATTGGTCGGTACTGGCCCAACGATCGCCATAAGGCAGTAAAAAACCGGGGTTAATTTCGTTCCCAATTTGTAAAATTTCGGGTTTAATTTCTTGATTTACCTGATAAACATAATGATAGAGAGAGTCCTTCAGTTGTTCGAAATTTAAATTGGTCCAAATATCTGGAACCGCTTGGTGGCCCGGATCAGCCCATGTATCCGAAAGATGCAGGCACAGCCAAACTTTTAATCCTCTCGATTTTAAAACTTGGGCAAAGCTATCTACTTGAGCAAAAGAATGATGTTGATCTTCGGGCTTAACCCAAAGTCGTAGCCGAACTGTATTTAAACCTTGGTTTTGGAGGATATCCAAAAAGTTGCCGGGCATACTATCTGCGGTATAAAATTGCAGGCCCGCGGCATTAATTTTTGGCCAAGCCGATAGATCTGCCGCACGAATGAACTTATCTTCTGTACTTGCGGGAATGAAGGGTTTTGGTTCTTCTTTCTGGCAAGAGCCAATAGCCACAAGTGCCATCAAAAAAAAGCCTCCCCGAAGGAAGGCGTTTAAATTATCTTTAATCGACATCATCATCGACTGACTCTAATTCTGATTCTAGTTCTTCATCCGCTTCATCTTCCTCCTCATTCACAAGTACTTCGGAGTCAAATTGAACTTTGCCAAAAATGGTTTCGAAATCAGCATCTACTGAGAAATCATCATCATGCTCAATTACATCAAAACGCTCCTCATAAAACTTACGATAGCGGTTGAGCCAATTCTCATTGTCGGTGATAATTAATAAGGTTGGACGTTTATCACTGGCTAAAAGACCCAAACTCTCGCCATTCCTTTCCCAGATGTATTTACTAGGTAAGAGTGGAATTTTGGCCATAAAACGATGATCAGTTTTAATGATACTTCGTCTGGGTTTAAGCTCGAGGCACTTCATGTTTTTTTCGTTTTAAGGGTTATTTGATTTGGTAACGCCAAAATTTTGGGGCCTTATTCTCATCAATCGACACAAATATAAAGTGTGGCTCTTGATCCTTTTGAAAAACTTGTAAACCGATTACTTCCTGTTTTTGAGATTTGAAGAACTCCAAGACATAGTTATAATCGAACTTAGACAGATCGGGCAGCTCGCCCAATTTGGCATTCCTCTGAATTTGAATACTGCTTTTTGGACAGTCACAGATAATACCTTCGCCATCCTTATCATAGTCCAAACTTAGAGGTAAAGCTTCCCCTTTATCATTTTGCCCACAGGAAAATTTCAAGGCCAGTTCCTCGCTGGGATATTGTTCAAGGTATGCGTCCTTATTTACTTCGGTTAGTGTTCCTTGACTTGGGAAAAAGTTTACAATTGAAAAAAGCAAAACATAAATCATAATCTAAAATTTAAAGCCCCCCTAAAGTATCAAATTTTAATCAGCTGATAAGCATTGCCATTAATCACCAATTGGTAACTGCCACTTGGTAGGTCCCCAAGCTTAATTTCTACTTGTTTTTGCGCTTTGTACTTTTCTTTAAAGAGGCTTTCGCCTGAAGTGGAAAGGAGCTCAATATTCCAATCCTTTTCCTTTTGTGAACTTTCTATAATCACCGTATCCTTAACTGGATTTGGGTAGATACGGATTTCATCTTTGGGGGCGCCAATTTGTTTAATGCTTAAGGTTTCGGCGGTATTCGCTAAAACATAGTCGCCATTCATTACGGGGTTTAAAATGAAACTACCTATCCTAGAGTTTGAGCTACCTGCTTGTTTCTGCTGATGCGGATAAATATTCCACTGTTCACTGCCCTTAGCACGATAAAGCACTACTAAACTGTCATTTCCATTTTGCAATATAGATTCATCTAAGCCTCGATTACTACCATTAAAAGGAATCTCCGCCTTTAAACTTGTTTGCTGGAAATGTAAATCCTGAACGCTGAAATAGTGATTTTCACCCAACTTGAAATCGAAGGGGTTGGCACTATCCTTTTGGGCGCTCACTAAATGATGCATAAGAACCACTGAACCGCTATCCACGTAATTCTCTGTGCTAATGGTAATTCCACTGTAGGCACCAGTTTGGCTTCCAGATTGCGTAAAATGCAAATGATCGCGACCAGTAGCGGTTAATAGTGATCCACTGTAACTAGCTAATACAGCTACCGGGCGGAAGGGGAGGAGTAGGCCCGAATGCTGACTAATTTCTCCGCTATGTTCAAGATTTAGGGTATGTTTCGTCCCATCAGCTTTAAAGAAAGTAATGTCCACGGGTACCTTTTCAAAAAAGTCGGGGGCCGCATAGGTACGTTGTTTAATGGTGATGTCTATTCTTTGCAATAAATCGGCATAAGTCCAATCCTCCACCGAAAATTGAGGGTAGCCAGGCTGGAAAACCCAGTCTTGCCAAAAGTCATTAAGATCTGCATTACCGCTGATGCGGATCATCTCATCTCTAAATTCGGTGCTGCTTAGATTCCCGTAGGCATGATCTTGAAAGACTTGCTGTAAGGAATTAAAAAAGAGGCTGTCGCCGAGATAGTGCCTCATATTATGGCCAACCATCGCTCCTTTTTGATAGGTATGATAGCCATAAACGTATTCATGCGGCATCCCGTAAAGGGCGCGATGCATATTACCGTCGCGGGTGGCAGCATATTGCAGTACATTCCAAGCATTATCGCGCACTATGTTTAGGTATTGCTCTCGACTATAAACTTGCTCGGTGTACACATGCGAACTAAACTCAGCCATTCCCTCATTGATCCACATATCCTCGGCAGTTTCACAAGTGATAAGGTTTCCAAACCAGTGATGGGCGAGCTCATGGGCCATAATATCTTCTCCCGAAAGGTTGCCATTAATAAGGTTTATGGGGTAGCTGATACTGGTGGCATGCTCCATAGCGCCGGTAGTGGTAGCTGCATAGCCTACTCTTGGCCATTGGTAGGGGCCGAAGTAATGTTCAAATGCGTGGAAGGTTGGTTTTAAGTTTTGGAAAGAGGCCTTTAAATTGGCGGTATCTCCGGCTTTAGCAGCCAGAAGAATATCTACCGGACCATTGAGACCCATTACCGTATCACTTAAAAACTGATAATTGGCCAAGGCAAAACTGATGAGGTAAGTAGGGATTTCTTCTTCTAAACGGGCGGTGCTCATGATGGAATCGCCTGCTAATTGGCGACTGATAGTATCGCCACTTAAAAGGGGGCGCATGGGTGCTTTGCTCAGTACCCTTAATTGGTAGCTCGACTTTTCTACGAAGTTATCGTAACAAGGGAACCAGGCCCGACCGTAGGTATGCGGATTGGAGCCAAAGCCCACGCCTAAATTGTAGTAATAGCCTTGTCCGGCATGAAAGCCGCCCCAATTCAAAGGATCACCTTGAGGGTAGCCACTGTAGTAAATCCATACGGATACCGTATCGCTGCTATTTAGATTTTGATTAAAGTCAATTTGAAGCAGTGAGTCATTAAGGTAGGCGAAGCTTCCGCTGATTCCTGGGAATTTCACAGAGTCTACCTGCAATTTATAGAGGTCGAGGTTTAAACGACTTGCGCCATTAATTTTTGGAGTAAGCTTTATTCGGGCCTCGGCATTAAACTGCTGTTGGGCAATACCATACAGGTTAAGCATAAGGTCGTAGTCGAGAATATCGAAGGTATCGCTCTTCGCATTATTGTTAATATTAGGTACCGAAGCGGTGTGGGCCGCATGTTTGCTATCCATACAGTTAAATTGCGCTGTGGATAGGAAGGGACTGCCAAAAAGAACAATAAATAGGAGCTTACGCATAATCGAGAATTAGGAGCTCGAAGATAAGAATGCTTAGCCTCGAAGCTTCTGAAACTCGCAATATTTATAATTTAGGCCGCCATTCTACTTCCGATTAATCATGAGCAAAAGCTTTTCCTTTAAGTCTATTCCACTGGTTCTACTTTCGAGTTTGCCGCTTTTTTTGGTACTGTTTCACGATAGTGATGCCCTAGATCCGGCCCTAAAACCTAGGGTAATGGCTTTGGGAATAATTCTCCTTCCCCTTGCACTTATAATTACACGGAGGAAAAGCTTTTATGCTGCTTTAAAGAGCAGACCTTCCTTGTTTTTACTGCTTTTCATCATTTTTGAAATTTGCTCCTTGCTAATTAATCGATGGTCGGTAGATGGCTTAGTGATTATTCTTAAGGACTTAAGTTTTTACTTTCTTTTTTTGGGCGTATCTAGCCTAGACTGGAATGATAAAGCACGACATAATTTAGGCTACGTCGCCATAGTCAGCATTCTCTTCATCCTTCCCTACGAGGCAATAGTACTTTTTATAAGGCAGGGCTTTCAGGGATTAGATACTATTCCATTAGTTGAGCTTTCTGGTAGGATGGCCCATCATAACCTCTTGGCCTCGGCCCTTGTTTTGCTGATTCCCTTTAGCCTCTTTTTAGAGAAAGGCTCTTACTCCTGGTTGGGAATTATTGGCCTTGTTTTAGCCTTGATTTTCATCTATCTAACCAAATCTCGGTCAGCCGTATTAGCCCTTTTAGGAGGAGCTGCTTTTTTTGCTTTTTCGTATTTAATTAGAAATCGACTTCCAAAGCTGAGCCTTTCCAATCGCAGTTTGGGTCTTGTATTGCTAGTGCTTTTAATTCCCATACTACTAGTGCAGTATAAGCTTGTTTTCTCCTCAACGGGAGAAGGAAAAGCCTTGCAAAGCAAACTGCTAGATACCAGCACCACTGAAAAGAATTTTACTACTGGCGAGCGTTTGCAGATGTGGGATTATACCCTTTCCATGATTCAAGATCATGGGCTTTTGGGAATTGGTCCTGGCCAATGGCGCATCGAGTTTCCAATGTATGGATCAGAGGTTTATCGCGCTCGTCAGGGAAATGTGCAATTTCAGAGGCCGCATAATGATTACCTCTGGATTTGGGCAGAGGCAGGGCCATTCGCTATTTTATGCTACTTGGCTTTTTTACTTAGTATAGGTCTGGCACTGCTCCGTAATTTGAATCAGAAATGGGATCGTCCTCAGGCTTTAATGGGAGCCGGTTTTATAGCTATTCTTATTGTTGCCTTTTTTAGTTTTCCAAGAGAACGCGTTTTTCATCAAAGCCTATTTTTCTTAATTGCTGGAATAATCAATAGTGGGTCGATTGCCAATGATAAGAAAGGGTTAACTAAACTCTCGGCAATGGGCATCACCATTTTAGGCATAACCGTATTTGCTCTTTTAGCCTTGGCGGGATTTCAAGCTTGGCAAGGAGAGCGCATTAGCCGAAAGATGATTGTAGCTCGCAGTGAGTCTAATTGGTCGGCCTTAATCGATTTAAAGCGGCAAACTGAAGCTCTGTATTTCTATCAACTTAGTCCTGTGGGTATGCCCATGGAGTTCTACAGTGGCCTAGCCTATTTAAATCAATCGAAACTTAATTTAGCTTTACAGGAATATCGCAAAGCAAAGCGACTTCATCCTAATAACTTGCAGGTTACCAATAATTTAGCAAACACCTTTGCCTTAATGAATGAAATCGATAGTGCTTTGGTGTATTACCGCCACGCAATTGAGATTTCTCCATTTTATAAGGAAGGGATTTTAAATCTAGCTTCTATATATTTTAATAATGCCCAAAGTGAAGAAGCCTACACTATTTTAGTAGAGAAGGCAGCTGAATTTGACGATGATAGAAGCTTGTATGAGCAATATGTACTTACCGTTTTAAAAGCGTGGTTGCCCACCGAAGGAATTGTTATTGATGGATTTAGTGATGAGCAACTTGTTAAATGGCACTATATTTTGGCTTATGATTTTCCTGGTAGGGAGGCAGTAGAGTTTTATAATTCCACTGCAGTTACTAAGTAAAGTATTGGTTTCACTAATTGTTAAGTGTTAAAGCAATTAATGATAAGAGCGATTCACTTTTAAAATGGTATTTTACCCCCTAATCTTAAAAAAAGCCTCTATGCGAAAAGCATTACTTGTTACTCTTGTTTCACTAATGGGAGTTGGCGTCTACGCCCAGTCTTCGTCCATTCAGCCCAATGTTGGCTCCCAAGGACAAAGTTTACCGATAATTATTTCAGGGCAAAATACCCAATATCAAGCCGGTTCTGCTACCGTGCACTTACAGTACAGTCAGGGCTCAACAAGCATCAGCATGGGTAGCATGAGTGGTTTCACCAATATTCAGGTAAATAGCTCTAATCAGATTTCGGGTACCCTTGTTATTCCAACTAATGCTCCCAATGGTAGCTACGATTTATTAGTAGTAGCTGGTTCTGTAACTTACGATCAGTCGGCATTTACGGTTCAGCCTCCTACAAGTAATATGGTGCAAATGAATCCAAATGGTGTTCAACCTGGGAATAGCCTTTCGGGCATGACCATTTCTGTACCGGGTGGCTCTTTTAAAAATGCAGTGAGTGGAATCCAAAATGTATGGTTAAGCAGAGGTCCGGTAGTGCTCGAAGCCTTTAGCAATATCAATGTTTTAAACTCCAACAGTTTTACTGCCGATTTAAGTGTTGCCGCTAATGTTCCTCATGGCATGTACGATATTAATGTTTATGAAAACAGTGGAGCTATGCACGTTATGGTAGAAGCCTTTGAAATTGCGCCAGACGTGAGCTTGGAAGATCCACAAATCTTAAACTTTAGCTATTATCCTAATCCTGCAAAAGACTATCTAAAAGTAGAATATAGCTCTACCAATGCCGAAACTGTCTTTGAGATTTTGGACCTAAATGGTCGTTTAATTCAATCTCATAAAGCAGAAGGAGAAGTAGGTGAAATGGAGTTTTCGATTAGCGATTTATCCAATGGCATCTATTTACTTAGGGTTAAAAAGGATGGTCGTCTAATAACGACTAAGAAGTGGCAAAAGAACTAAGTTTAGCTGCTACATCTAAATACTAAAAGGACCGCCTCGATATTTGTCGAGGCGGTTTTTTTTAATGGCTTTTAGTTCTAAGCTTAGGTATTTAATCGAGGCTAATCGGCCTAAAGGCATCCTTTGTAAAGCTGATTAAGAACTGCTCCTTGGCTAAGAGTGAAGGTATCAATTCATTCAGCAAGAACCAGTATCAAGCCTATCACGGGTTTAAATTCTTAGCAATAGTAGCGGAAAATCTATTTCTTGATTATTGTTCCGCGCCAATACTCGCCAGCACTATTACGGATGCGAATAAAATAGCTGCCCTTGATTTCTGGCAGTTCAAAGTTTTCATCGCGGCTATTTCCGGCACTATTCCATTCCTTCAACAAACGACCTTGGGCATCAAATAACTCTAGGTGATAGTTCTCAACTACTGGAAATTGTAAGTAAACGTTACCATTACTTGGATTAGGCCATAATTTAGGTTCCGCTTGACTCCACTCCGCCAGTCCAATATTCTGCAGGAAGAAACAATCGCTAGTATCCACGCAATTACCATTGGTGATTTGTACGGCATAGTTCGCATTGGGCGCATTAAGTACAGATGGGTCAAAGTTTTGAGCTGTAGCACCAATAACCATTTGAAAGCCATTATCGCAATTTAACCACTGGTATTGAGCATTATTCTGTTGAGCGCTAGCACTAAAACCATTACTAACCACCGTATTATCAAGGCTATCAATAAAGGTGGTAATTGATAAAATAGAGTCGCAACCATGAATACTCTGAAGAGTATCTATAAAAAAGCCATTAGTGTAATAGGTCACCCCAGCAACTATCACTGAGTCACAACCAGATGCTGAAACCGGATTAGTGCTGCTATTATAAATACTTAGATCGAGCACATAAACAGAATCGCATCCCGCCCCAGCGGTAAGTAGCGAATCGTAATAGAAACCGCTTTGATTGTAACTAGAACCTCGCCATTGGAAACTATCACAGGCGTTGGTGCTCAAGGTGTCACTGAAAGGCTGGTCGATATTTAGGTCGATAATATAAACTGAGTCACAACCCGATATTTGGGTGTTTAAAGAGTCGTAATAACGGCCGCTTTGGGTATAGTTAGTACCGCGCCAGTTATACATGCCGCAGGCATCAACCTGAATAGAATCTACAAAGGATTGATCTAAGTGCAGTATAAACTGATAAACCGAATCACAGCCATTCACAGTTTGTAAACTATCGAAATAGGTACCGCTTTGATTAAGGCTTTGTCCACGCCAAGTAACGGAATCGCAGCTATTGAGCATGCTAATGTTTAAGAAGCTTGGATGAATGGAAAGATCAAGATTTTTGATGGAGTCACAGCCATCTTGACTTTGGTAGCTGATGCTGTAAAATCCGCTCTGGCTGTAGTATTGTCCTTCCCATTGGAATGAGTCGCAGGCCTGAATGAAGCTCGTATCTGCATAGCTAGGGAAAATTGTTACATCCAGATTAAAGATGGAGTCACATCCGGAATTAGAAATCAAGCTATCTTGATAAAAACCACTTTGGAAATAGGTGGTGCCGCGCCATTGGAATGAGTCGCAAGCGCTTTGTAGCAGGGTATCGCGGTAGCTATTGGAAAGGTTAAGACTCAAAATTAAAATAGAATCACAGCCTTGGCTAGTACTAAGGGTGTCGCTATAAAATCCACTGGCATTGCGGAAAACTCCCCGCCAAAGAAAGCTGTCGCAAGCCTGCACATAGCTAGTGTCGCTTTTGGAAGGGTGGATAATAAGGTCTAGCTGATAAACCGAATCACAAGTATTGCTAGAGCTCAGGCTATCAAAATAGCTCCCACTTTGATGATAGGTAGTTCCCCGCCACTGGAAGGAGTCACAAGCACGTTGACTTTGTTGTATTAAATAGGAGGGAGAGATGCTAAGGTCTAATCGGAACACCGAATCGCAATTTGCAGAACTAAGCAAACTATCACCATACATTCCGCTTTGGAAATAGGTAGTACCTCGCCATTGGAAAGAGTCGCAAGCACTTATTGTGAGCAGACTGTCGTAGCTAGGGTTAATAATTAAATCCAAACTTAAGATTGAATCGCAACCCTGTTGAGTAAAGAGGGGTTTTTGGTAAAATCCAGATTGAGTATAAGTCTGTCCCTGCCAGGCATAGCTTCCACAGGCTTGTACTTGGATACTATCGTATTCGGTAGGACAAGGTCCCGCATTCCCTAGTTTTAGGAGAAATCCATCTTCATCACCTAAACTGCGGAAAAGCACTTCTCGAGAAGGGTTTGGATCGAAATCTACCGCTCGCTCAAGTTATGATGCTTTTTCGGTTTTACTACATTGGTTGATTGCTGTTTTTATGGGTATAGCGCTGGCATATCCGCCGGTGCCGACAACGGCATGGGGATTAAATTCCTGGAATAATATTTTTGTTCTTCTTGATGCTCGAAGGTACCTAAAGGGAAGAATCAAATTTTTCCCAACCGCATCAAGAGAAATACTTCTCTGCAATCCCCGGATAGGGATTAGTGTATGAGAAAGAGATTTTACGGGAAGTACATCTGCCTCAATTCCAAACGTGGAGCCTACGTAGTGGATATT
>CATMQD010000084.1 GCA_950073045.1 uncultured Flavobacteriales bacterium
TATCCAAAAATTCTAGGAAGCTTAAAGGCGATTCTCCCTGCGGTCGACCGGTGATTCTCCGGGTTTCATGCTTTGTCCCGGCTTTGCCGTGACGCAATTCCACCCTACGCCCACCTATCGCTGCAAGCTTCCCCAAAGCTCCGTAGTGACGATTTTCTTGCAGAGGCCATTATCGAGTTCCGGATAAATAAACTGCACCGGAAACTTCGTGATGTGGGGACGGCCTTAGGGTGCTGCGCTTTTAAAATGAAAGTAGACGACTATTTGAGTTGGGTAGCTCCGTAGGAGATCACCCACCGAAAAAGGAGACTACAAACATTTTAAAAGTAAAGTACCCAGGCCATGATTTTTTCTATCTTTTTACGAATGACACTTTAATTTTTAATGGAATTCGTGAGCTTCGGCTTAGCCTCCGGTTACGAATGGCTTAATGATTTTAAACGGAATTCGTGAGCTCCGGCAAAGCCTCCGGTTCATCCAAGGAAAAACGAAAAAGACAATGACTTTCAATGAAATAATCTACGAATTACCTTACTAATGAGTCCAATACAATGTAGATAGCTGCTAAAAAAAAAGCCCCCATTGTTTGTAGAAGATTACATACTTTTTAAAGTGCAAGCTTGTCCCGGCCCAGCCGGGATTCATCCAAGGAAAAAGATAAAAACTAAACTTCTCAAAGCTGATACAACACGCTACCCCTGTTATATAATTTGATATGGTGCTACGAAGGACGCACCAGAGGGACTCTAATCCATATCCCAATCTAAAATCAGATTGCCAATTTTTTCTCCGGAGCAAGCATAGTGATAGGCTTTTTCAGCATCCTGGGGCTTTAGCTTCACAGGATCAATTAGCGCTTGAAATTTGCCAGCGGCCATTAATCGTTGCATTTCTTTAAGGCTAGCCGGTATATCCTTAGGGAAGGGAAATTTAACAAAGGCCAAAGGCATTAAGGGTGCAATTAGGGCCAACCATAGATTGGAAGCAAAGGGCCCCAATTCTGATGATACGTAGGCTCCTCCTTTTTGCAAAAGCTTTCGGCATTTAAAGAAATTGGATTTACCTACCGCATCTAGTACGGCGGCATATTGTTTTCCACTTTTCCGAAAATCCTCAGTTTTATAATCCCAATAGCTTTCCACCCCACGATCTTGCCAATAATCGCGATAGGCTCCTTCGCCAACGGCATCTACTCGAATTCCTCGGGAACGTAAAATCTGTATGGCCGCAGATCCAATGGCCCCTGTAGCGCCAATAAGCAATACCTTTTTGCCTTTCGGTAAATTTAAATAGCGTAGAAAATTTAGGGCATAGTGGGCACCTTCGCTGGCAGCGGCCGCCTCGCGATAAGTATTCTTACTGGGAATATGCATAATTGGCCCATCTGCCTTAATGTTTAAATACTCCGCCTGACTACCCAAACCTTCGTCGTTAAAACCAAAAATTCGATCGCCAATATTGTAACCTTTAACGCTTGGCCCTATCTCCACTACCTCTCCGGCAAAATCGCTGCCCAAGATTGGGTTTTTAGGTTTAGGCCAACCCACAAAAAAACGGAAGATAAAAGGCTTGCCCCCCAAAATACCACAGTCGGTTCTGCTTACTGTATTGCAGTGCACCCGAATTAAAATTTCATCAGGTGCAATTTGAGGTTTGGGCACTTCTTTAAAGTGAATGATCCCTGGGCTGCCGTAGCCATTGCGAGTTAGAGCTTTCATAACAATAGAGACCTTGAAAATACCAAATCTTCACATATCTCCAAGCTTTGCATTAGGGTGCTTATTGCTACAAGTGAAAATGGATTTTCTAGTTCACAATTTTAATTCTCGAGCGGGCCATATTGCCTTTTTCATCCATAATTAGTAATTCGTGGGTCCCTTCATCTAAGGCTACTTCTAGCCGATGGCGCAGCTGAGTACTGCCTAAATATTGTTCATCGGCATACCAGAAAATTACCGCCTCACCGGAGCGGTGTCCAGCCTCGAGGATAATTTTCCCGAGACTGCCTTCGAAATCGCGAGTGCGTTTTACAACTTCAAATTTTTCGGGGTAAATAAATTCAAGGCTCGCTTCCGCAGATGCTACACAATTTGGATCCCAATCGGGGGGAGCTTTATAATTAAGCTCCGAACGTTGGGCGTACCAAGCCATGGCCGGAGGTAGAATCATCCAAGTACTATCGATAGCATCCTCGGTTTCACATTCTTGGTGGATGCGTAGCATTTGGGAATTAAGCATTATCGGTTGGCAGAAGCTGCATTTTTGCAAAAGAGATTTACTGCCGTTGATGGTATCCTGCTCCTTACAATATTCGCCAGCTAAGAAGCCACTTTCGCCACAAATAATTTTTTGATGTTGCCAATCATATGGCGGTTCAAAGAATTCGGAGCGCGGAAGGAAGTCCATAATTTGAAAAAGTAGCGGAGCGGAGGTTTCTACCCCAATTACGCCAGGTCGTCCTTCGTAATTCGCATTGCCCGTCCAGCAAATTACCAACCAGCGGCCGTCTGTGCCAACCGCCCACGCATCGCGAAAGCCATATGAGGTGCCTGTTTTCCAAGCCATGCGATCGTTCCATTGTTTCCACTCTGGGGGTCGGGTTAGGCCTTCCATAATTTCTAAACTACAGTAAATGGCTGCCGGATCAGAATTAGGAATGGGTCCAAAATATTGGGCTCGTCCTAGGACATCATAAACAGTATCTGCCTTTTTCTCCTGCATGGCCCATATCCAACGGCGGTACATGTGGGCTACCTGCTCGGCTTTTACTTCCGCCCCACCGAGTATTAGAGAAAGTCCATAATGGCCGGGATCATTATTCAAGTTTTTCAGGCCATAGCCCTGCAAACGATGCAAAAAAACGGGAACGCCTATATCGCGTAATACTCTGGCTGCAGGAACATTTAAAGAAAGCTGCAGGGCTTTATTAAGCGGACTAGCCCCGCGATAACGGAGATCGAAGTTTTTAGGAGTGAAATCGCCAAAGCGAGTGGGAATATCTGGAATTAAAGATTGAGGACTTAATAAACCGCGGGCCATGGCATCGGCATATAAAATGGGCTTAAGAATACTGCCCGAGCTTCGCGGCTCCTGCAACATATTGTAGGCACTACCATCGGCTTTCCGATCGGAGGTATTACCTACATAGGCACGAATCGCCCCATCTTTTAAGTCCATAACTATAGCTGCTGCATTATGTACTTGATTGCCGCGCCACTTTTTAAGGTGCAAGTCGGTTAAACTCTGAATCCGTTTTTGCCAGTCAGCATTAAGGGAGCTTTTAAGTCGAGTTTCGGGTTTTACCTTCCATTGGTACTGACTAAGGTGATGCGCTAAATCGGGCAGGGGATAGGGCTCTGCAGGCAATTCCTCCAATAATGAAAGCCGATAAGAAATGGAATCTATCAAGTCCTCGGTTAGGAGCTTACTTAGAAGCCGATTTCGTTTTTCTTCAAACTGTTCGCGGTTTCGGCCCGGGTGAATAATCCCTGGGGCATTGGGTAAAACCGCCAAGGCCGCACACTCCGACCAAGATAATTGATGTGCCGCCAAACCAAAATAGCGCCAGGCCGCGGCTTCTAAGCCCACCACATTGCCGCCAAATGGAGCCTGACTGCAATACAAGGCCAGAATTTCGGCTTTGCTATAGCTCAGCTCCAAGCGCATGGCCCGCAATATTTCGGTAAACTTTTCCCAATAGTTTCGAGGCGGATTACCTCGCGCTAAGCGGATGCATTGCATGCTTAGGGTAGAACCTCCCGAAACGATTTCACCGGCCTCCCAGTTTTGCTTTATAGCGCGAATTATCGCTAATGGATCAAAGCCGGGATGATAGTAGAAATTGGCATCTTCAAAAAGTACAATGCACTCCCTAAATCGGCGGGGAATTGAATCCGAAGGAGGGAAGCGCCACTGCTCATCGCTAGCAATTCGCGCTCCTAACAAACTGCCATCTTCCGCTTCGGTAACCGTGCTGTACGGTCGCTGAAACAGAGGCTCGGGCAGGCAATTCCACCACCAAATTGATAAGAGGAGGAAAGCAATAAGTAGGCTACGACGAATTATTAGTCGGCGAGCACTTCTACCCATTGGCCTTTATTATTGGCATATACAGAACCTTCATACATCGCTTCTACATTGGCTGGTGGTAAATACCACTTACCAGGATAGGTTGCAGTAAGCTCAATGCGAATGGTAATTTCTGAATTTCGATAGCCATTGTAATAGGTCATTACACGATCATCCCGAATGTCTTGATAATCTACGTCGGGAGCATCGGAATCATCTCCACCAGCTAAAACGCGATTATTTGTAATCTCCCAACCGCTTGGGAAAATCTGAGTGAGGGCCAAGTTTTCATAGTCTTTCGATAAACTTGGACGCTTAATATTTACCTCGGCAATTATGGGCGTGCCAATTTTTAACTGACTTGGGTCGATAGTTCTTCCAGCTTGATCGGTATAACGTACCGACATTGAGATTCGATTGCTCTGGGCTTCCTCTGTTCCATAAACTGGCAGACCTTCGCGAACTACATTGAAGTATAGTGGCGATCCATTTAAAGACTCTACCTTAATGT
Source organism: uncultured Flavobacteriales bacterium (assembly GCA_950073045.1). Taxonomy (GTDB): domain Bacteria; phylum Bacteroidota; class Bacteroidia; order Flavobacteriales; family Schleiferiaceae; genus Croceimicrobium. Next base: position 4,580 of record CATMQD010000084.1, read on the forward strand.
CTTGAGTGTTGAAATTAAGCTCTTCCCATTGATACACACTAAGGTCGCTGCTAATGGTGCTACTCTTTCCATTAGCAGTAATTCGGGCTTCAATTTTCTCGCTTCCTTCTCTAAATACCTTGCTTAAGGCTTGTAAGGAGTAGGCAATAGTTTGCGTGCTATGCCAGCCATCGCTTAGTTTTTCGGCGAGCTCTTGGGCTAATTTCAAGGCTTCCTCTTTATCGCCAATTTCGGAGAAGGTCTCCATCTGCATGGCTAAATCGCGACTGCTACTACCATAGCAATAGTAGTAATAGCGACTATCAGGATTCTCGTATTCAGCTTTAATCAACTCTCGGGCGGCATCTTTTTCACCTACAATGGCATAAGCGGCGGCTAATCGGTAGGCGGCCATTTTAGAAATATCCGCTCTTCCGCGTAAGCGAGTCATGGCGCCCATCTCCGGTTTACCGGCAAGGGCCAATACATAAAGGCGATAAGCCTGGTTGAGGTCATTATTATAGCGGTAATAAATGGAGCTTCCACTCCACTCGCGGGCCTGCTTTCGCGCAAAACGTAGATAGGCATCCTTCATGCCGGCAGGCAGATTATAGCCCGCTTTTTCGGCAGCTAAAATAAAGTGACCTACATAGGTGCTAGACCAAGCGTCGGCATAGTTATTTCCTGGCCAATAGCGGAAACCACCATCACTTAATTGCATGCTGCGCAATTTGCTTAAACCAGCATTAATGTATTCTCGAATTTCGGCTTTCTGATCATTGTTAAGCTTCACCCATTTTTCGAGGTTTAGCTGCGAGAAGCATTTAGATGTAGTTTGCTCTAAACAACCATGTGGGTATTGGATGAGGTACTCTAATCGTTTGCTCAAATTCATTTTGGGTAGGCTGCTAAGTTCTACTATTAGGCGGTTACTACCTTCTATGCCAAAGGGCTCGGCGGTATAGGAAACGGGAGCACCATCTACTATGGCCGAATGAATTTTTTGCTGGCGCTGCATTGGGCTTCGCACCGCAATTTCTACTTCTTCGAAGCTTTTCTCTGAGCCCGAAGTTGCCGTGATTTTTAAGCTTCCCTTGCCTAATGCTCGAGCTACTTTAGCTTTAAAGTACACCGTTTTCTGCCCTTCCTTACTAAAGCTTACTTCTTTGCTACGCTCCTCTAATTGTATTTTACCGGTAGATTCTAATTTGAGTTTTACCTCGCGAATATTATCCTTCATGGCAAATACGGTTACGGGAACTAAAAGCTCCTCTTCAGGACCTAATACCCGTGGTACGGTCATCTGTACCATTAGCGGTTGCTTCACTCTAAAATTGGTATCGGCAGAGCCATAAGCTTCGTCCTTAGTGGCGGCCACTACCATTACCCGCACATTACCAAGGTAGTTGGGCATTTGTAGTTTATGCTCATCTTCATCGCCGCTGCCCAGCTTAAAAGGACCAAGGTGACGCACAACAGGTACAAAGCGATCTGCATCTTCTTCATTCTGATCGAGCAAAGCGGCATCTCCACCAATAGCCAGCATTTTAGCGATTTCGCCACTAAAACCACCAATTACCTCATCGTATAAATCCCAGGTACGAAGGCCAAGCGCAACCTTACTGTAAAAGTGAGGCCATGGATTTGGCGTTCTGAAATTATTAAGACCAAGCAAGCCTTCATCTACTACCGCCAAGGTGTATTCCATGGCTTTACCATCTTTTTCGCTTACGCGGATGGTATACTCGGTGTTAGGGCGAATTTCGCTTGGGGCTTTAATAACTGGATTAAGATGGCTGGCCGGATCTTCTACCATAATCGGCATAATACCATATAGGCGCAGGGGTAAGTCGTTTCCTTTAGCATTATGGGGCTGTAAAATCATCGCATGGGCATAGCAGTTCGGAGCCATTTCGGCGGTAATTTTTAACTCGTGCATGGTACTCCCTTCTTTGGTGGGCAATACCTTCTGACTTATCTGGCCACGACCGTTTTCATAACTAATAATAAGTCGACCTCCCGCGGCGCTAGGCACGCTAATTTTGGCGATATCCCCTACTTTATAGGACTCCATATCGGTTTGTACATTAAGCACACTTACCGATTCGCCTCCGGCACGTCCACTTCTATCGCGACCCCAGGCCCAATCCACATATGCTAAAGATGAACTGCGGTGTCCGCTCTCTAAATCTTCTACTAAAATGAATAAACGGCCCCAGTGATTATCAGGAATATTAAGGTCATAGCGGCCTTTACCATTTTTCAGTTCTATTACCTCACTATTTAGGAGGGTGCTCACATTATTATTTAAATAGGTAGCCTGGCCTTGTTGCGCCGACCACCACCAAGACCAGTGTACCTTGTAAATGCTAACCTTTACTTTTCCGCTGGCCAATTCACCGGAAGGGTCAAGACGAATAAGACCGAGGGGATGAGTTTTTTCGGTTTCGAGATAACCATATTTGTTAGTCTCCGGCATTTGTAAACCCACAAAATGCTTAAAGGGTGCTAGGTCTAATGTGGTACTATTAATGCTAAAGCGGCCACCTGGCTCAAATACTTTGGTACCTAAATTAAGGCGTAACATGCCAGGACTGTTTTTCAAGTAGCCGAGGTTGGCATTAATATCGGCGTGACCACCGGCATCTAAGCTACCATCAAAAAGCTGGGTGCCAGAAATATCGGGTACACTGCGGGTTTCATCATAAAAATCGAAGGAGGCAAATTCCTTGGCAAAGGCGGCTGGATTTCCGGTTATGGAAGCGCGCATTTCGGCATCCAAATCAGAAGCCACTGCACCGGTTAGCCATTCGGCATCCAGTTGGATTTTAGTTTCCCCTTGAACACTGCCATCAATTATCTCGCTAGGTCCGCTAACCGTAATGTCTAAGCGGTTAGGCTGAATGGTTTCTACCGGTAGAGACTTGTAAAAGTTTTTAGATCCAATTTTGATTTTGGCCGAGTAGGTTCCGGTGATTGCTTCTTTATGGGTGGTAAAGGGGAAGCTGAAAATTTGCTTCTCACCACGAGACTGTACACTGCGGTAAATTTCATTTCCACGGGGGTCATTTACACTTAAAACTACCGGGTGATTTTTGGGTAGCGGATTCTTGCGATCATTTAAAATGAAATCTAGGAAAATAGTATCCCCCGGTCGCCAAATACCTCTTTCGGTATAAATTAAACCTTCGAGGCCATCACTAATATCGCGGCCACCCACTGCAAAACTGGAAACCGATAAACTGCTGCTATTTTCGAGGGTAATGTAGGCCCTTTGAGCTCCCTGCTCTGCTACCGCTAAAAAGGGTCGAGTATCGAGCTTCACTTTAGAATAGCCATCCCCATCGGTGCTTGTTTCGCCAATAAGTTGACCTTGGTAGTTGTAGTATTTAATCGGAAGGCCAGCTAAAGAAGCGGTAGTACTTAAACTTTGGGCATAGGCAATCCACTCTTTATCGGTGCCTTTAACCACTAAGCCAATATCGGAGGCCAATACATTACGGGTGATTTTACGCTCATTATTATAATAGGAAACATGGCAAGGGTTGTCGCGCTCGCGATAGTCGTAGCCTGGGAAGTACCATGATTCATAGTATTCACGCTCAAAAACTTCCTCGCTAAGTTCCCAAGATTCGGGTTCGAGACTTTGGAGGTCATCGTTTTCCTCTCCCGGACAGGGGTATAAAGAGTAACTCTTGCGGAAATCGAGCTCAATCCGGTAAATGGCACCGGGTTCTCTTTGAATGATACGATCAAGATCTATGGCGTAATTATTCCAGTCCAAGGGATTTAAACCAGCTGTTTCTAGCTCAATACGCTCGCGGTGAATGGGTCGTGCTACTCTGCGTAATTCATTATCACCGTCTAGGTCATTGATTTGCAAAAATTGATGCACATTATCTGCAAAAACCTGATAAACAATAATGTCCACCGCTTTTAAGCTCACCGCCTTAAAAGGAATTTCTACACTTCCCTTGGTGGGGATAATGGTGCCGCTATTTACAAACTGAATTTCTGGCTTCCTTGCTTGGAAGCTCACTTGGGAAACATATTCCTTTGGGAATTTATAGCCAAGAATATTCTTGATTCCCGGATAAACTTTAAGCGGGACATTTCCAGTGAGGCGGTTTTTAGGATACAAGTGAACTACCGAACCTTCAATTTCAATGGAGCCCACATCTTGACCGTTTAATTGGAACATCCCTTCCGCGTTTTGCTTTTCGCTAAGTGGGTCGGAAAAGGATATCGATACCTTTTGCATCGGCACTTGCTGCACGTAAACACCAATCACCTCGAAATCAGATAGGCCAGGCATTCTTAGGGTACTTAGCTCTTTACCCTTCTGACTAAGCTCTATTTCATAGGCCTCTTCCTTGCGTTCCATAGAGTCGATTACAAAACACCAGCGATGTGCATTGCTGCCCATGCTCCAGTGAATTCGTTCGCTTGGAATACCGCTAAACTCTAGAAACTCTTCCAGCTCACTGGCATTGGTAAGGTCGGCATTACTAAGCTCCCCTTTTAACATGTTCCAGATGAGGTCGGTGTTTTGGTAGTTTTCGATATGATAGTTAAGCAAAGAGAAGTTCTGCTCTATCGCCTGAAAGGCAAATTCGAAAGTTTTAAATTCAGCACTCACGGGGCTAATAGCGCCCAGTTCGAATTCGGCTTTGTATTGCTGACCCGGTTTCAGGGGTTCGTTAGGTATAAAGCGAATTTGATTGCTGCTCTCCCAAATTGTTTCCCCTTCAAGACTGGGGCTAAAGTCAAAGATATCCGCTTCTACCACTGTGCCTGGCTCCACTCCCGGGTTTAGGTCTTGGGTTAAATGAATCTCAATTTCCGAGTAGGCAGAAATCACCCCCGAGGTATGTGCGCTTATATAATCGGAAAAGCCTGGTGCGTTTTCTGGGATCTCTGGATTATTGGAACAAGAAGTGATAAAAAAAAGAGCAGAAAGGCTAAGGAGCAGGCGGCGCAAAATCATGAAAGCAAGGAATTAGGGTGGTGAAAATTGACCTTCACAATTTATAACAAGCAAAGGGCCGCTACAAGTATATTTCCCAGTTCTTTATTTTTTTTGGAGCGATTTTAATTGGGCGACCTCCGCTTCATTTAATTGCTCTTTTTCTTGCCAAAGTGCATCAAAGTAAATTTGGTATTTCTGGGTCATCTGCCTTAGCCTTTCGGCTGATGGGTCTGCGATAAGTGAATGCTGGTAGGAGTTCAAACGGATGGTTTCTCGAAAGTAGGCTAGGTTTTTAGCGCTGGTATTTTCGGCTTTAAAGCGAAAGCTCATACCTTGAATCTGCATTTGATCTTTAAAGGGTGCATAGTATTTAGGATCCACTGTAAAGGAAATATGTACATCTCTTTGGCCTTGGTATTCGGATAAAAAGTAGTGGACTACGTTTTTCCAATTCTCGCTATAGCCATCGGGATCGATCTTTTCGAAGCGATAAGGCTCCAGCCCTAGCTTTTTAAAAACTGGTTTTTGAAAACCATCGTAAAGAAGGAAGTCGATATTAAGGACCAAAACATCGGTGCGAATGCCCAATGCATCTTGCATCAGCCAAAGCGGATAGCTGTCGTTATCCCCCTGCGTAAATAGTATACCATCGGGCTCTACGGATTGCAAAAGATTCCAAGCAAAGTCCATCCAATTGGCATTAAAGCCATTTTGCAAATACCATTTTTTATTCGCCTCTTTCCTTAATTCTTCATTGTGGGTACTTATGCTGTAGGTAACCACCGCGGCTAATAAACCCGGGAATTCGGGCTTCATGGCATAAGCCTTTAAGAGATATTCGCCCGCCTTGGGATCTACCCCGCCCGTGGAGCCTTTTATAAAATGATAGGTGAAGCTATTGGGGATTTTCTTCTCAATTAATAGTACAATGTCGGCGCCAAAGCGAAGATTAGGGCCAAGCTCTATAAAATCGGCTTGCCAGTTATGCAGGCCTTGCACATTGCGGCAAGCACGGTAGTAATTCCACCAGGCCATTTCATCCAAAGAGTCCTTCTGCAATTCTTGCCACCACAAATCAGCTTGAGCGAGGTAATACTCTATACTGCGACTTTCCTTGGCAAAGGAAATTTGAAACTCCGGCTCCTTTAAACTTTGGCCATTAAGAAGCGAACTCAAGAGCAGCATTAAAAGGCAAATATGTTTTCGCATTTTTCAGATATCTGGCCCTAAAGTCTAAAAATCCCTATTTAGCTAGGGCTAAGAATTTCTTAAAGGTTAAACATCCGGCCGTAATTACTGCGGTAGCTAAATTTATAGTTCACTTTAAAATTGAAGAAGAATCCCGTGGGGCTGTATTCTTCGCTGCTTGCGGTGTTGTTAGTGTAGTCGTAGCCATAGGCGGCATGATTCCAAAAAACCATGGTTTCCAATCCCCAACCTTTATCCTTGGCGTCCCAGCGCACTAAGGCCCCCTGCCAAGGTTCGCGATCTTGGTCGGTGGTAAATTCTTCCATCAAATAGGCAAACTCTAGGCTCGAGCTTTCGCCCAAGTCGAACTTCATTCCAATGGCTCGGTGGCGAATACCAGAATATTTGCTGTAATGAATAGTTTCATCTACACTAGTGCTATTGTTGGCCACCGGATTATAGCCGATAACATTTAAAAAGCGACTCTTATGATGATAGGTGAAAAATATGCCATTTAAGCCGACCCCAAATTCACTGCCATATAATTGATAGTGGTAGCTAGTGCCAAAGCCTAAGCCCATATTCCACTCGTGGCTATAGTTATAGAAAAAGTTTTCGTGCTCCAGCGGGCTAAATTCTAATTCAGCGCCAATTCCTCCTGCAAAGTTGTTGTACTCTTCAAAAGTTTCCGATCCATCGGCAAAGGTATTTTGCCGAGTTGGGGCGCTAAGAATATTGGTGCTAATGTTACCACTCAGGCGAAATCCGAAAGCACGCGGACTAGTATTTATATTATTTAGTTGCTCAAATTGCGCCATACTGAAAGCTGGAGCAAGAAGGATAATGGCGATTATATACTTTTTGATCATGGCTTAAAATTGAAGGGCAAATGAAATACTAAGGCGATTGAGCAAGGCATCGGAACCTCCACTGATAATGTTTTTATCAGAAGTGTATTCAGGGTCCATAATGGGGCTAGTGCTTCTTTCGAATACCAAACCTACCGATTGATTAACCGACTCGCCAGGGAAGGCCATGCCTAAACCAAGTCGAAGGTTTGTGTAGCTGTTTCGTAGCGGAAGGTCCATTTCATCGTCGGAGCTCCAATAGCCATCAATTTCGCCAGGAACCCTCGACTCGAGGCTATTGTAGAAATAGTAGTGATAGCTGTAACCAATATCAGCATAATAGCGTACTAAAGTGCCGGGCAGGTGTAAGCGAACTCCAAAGGGGATACTTATACCACCGCGGTGCATCCGATAGTAGGTGCTGGCATTATCCGCATCGAAGCGCACCCCAGAGTAAATACCATCTAATCCTAGGCTTAAGCCGATGCCTTTATAAAGCTTGTAGATATAATGAAGACCAATTACATCTACTCCAATAAAGGGTTCGGTAGAGCGGTAGGCGCTAGTGTCGGTAGAAACCCAGCTAAGCGTAGGCTGAATGAGACTCATGTAAAAGCCTTGGTAATCGTGTATTTTATTATAGGCTAAGCTTGGGTTTCGCATCCTTAAGGCCGAATTGTGGAAACGATCGAAGCGACGGTGGAAATTGATATTATACATGGTACCATTAAAGGTGGCCTCGGAGTCGTAGCTGTATTCTCTTTCGCCTACGCGTCGATAGTTAAACACCGCTTCGGCGCCAAAACTAAAACGGTTACGCTTATTCCATTCTAGG
>CATMQD010000085.1 GCA_950073045.1 uncultured Flavobacteriales bacterium
CCCGTTTTTTCATTTACAATTAAAGCGGGGAAGCTTTCAGTGCTAAAACGTCCTGCCAAGCGATAGGTATTGTTGAGGCTACCACCGCCATTATTTCTAAGGTCTAGAATTAATCCTTTGGCAGGGGCGATAAATTCAAAAATACTCTCAATTTGAGCTTCACTAAAAGAGGCGCTAAAACTGCTGTAATGCAGATAGGCAATGCTATCGCGTAAGTAGGTGCAGCGAAAACCACCTACATAGCGGTAATCATCAGCCAAGTAGTCGCGTTCAATTACGGCATCATTAAAGTTATCGGGGGAATTTAAATACCAGGACCAATTTCTACTGAGATTGAAAGGAGCGGAGAGGTTTACATGCCCATCGCGTAATTCATACAGCAGACTATCTAATACTGTAAACAAATCTTCATCGCTCATATCTGCCGAAAGGCGATTACGATAAATGGCGGCTCTTTGCTCCCAATTAATGTTCTTCAGTTCAAAGAAGCTGTACTTATAGCCCACCGTTTCCACCATGCTGTTAAAGTTTTCCAGGGGGCTATTTCCGGGTTCTTCAGGCAGCAGGCTGTTCTCACAGGCCAAAAGCAAAAATGGAAGTACGAGTATCCAAAGTTTCCTCATAGCTTAAAGAATAATTGCAGGTGTAACTGATGCCCTCCATTATAACGGGCATTAAAGCGATCACTTTGGAAATATTCCCAAGCGTACATCAATCGAATTTGATTGCCATTTTTCCGATGCCAGATCAAACTATGTCGGAAGTCTATTTGCCAAGTGCCATTTAGAAAATGATGACCTCGATCCCCAATTTCTCCCAAAGAATATTGTCGGATATAGTTGGGAGCCAATAGATAAGTGCCCAGAGGGATATTTACTTCACTTTGCCAAGACCAATGCCAATCGCGTTTAAAAACTTTGCTGCTCCTACTATAAGTATAGGCTAAGCTAGGACCGTAGCCGAAAAAACCATTGAAGCTCTGCGCACTATTGCTGTAATTATTATGCTCACGTAATACAAAAATATTTTGGCTGTAAAGTCCCGCTAAAAGCTGATGTTTTTCTTGCTCCAAAAATCGGTAGCGTAAACTGTAATGCGCTCTAAAACCAAGTCCTAAAACCTGACTACTTTGCTCGGGATAAGATTTTGGCGACTGCCAACCAGTGTGACCAATCACATCGAGATTATTCATCCAGCGGCCTTTGTAGGTATGCCAGCCAATTCCAAACTGACCTGAAAAGCCTTGGTAGATATTTGGGGAAATATAATCGTCCTTAAATTGATCGAGGCTAGCCCCGAGGGAGGTCCAAAGAAAATCGCCCTGTAATTTCTCTTGTGCGAAAAGGGGGCGATAGATTAAGAATAGAATTAGAATAAGTGCAGGGCCTCTCACTCCAGAAGTACTTTTATGGTCTTGTTACTTTGCAAGGTAAACAATTGATCTTCTAAATCGGGAGGGCCAAAGGTACCTCGGGCATTATTGCTAAAAGCATATTTCTCGGTGGGGATACCAGTAAAAGCTCGGTCGATTTCATCGTTGTCGTTGGCATCATGAAAAATAGCCAGGGCATAGGAGCCAGCTTTTAATTTTAAGGTGATGGTTTCGGTTTTGGCATCTACTTTTTGGGTTGATTTTAAAACCTCTTCACCTTTGGCATTTCTAAGCCGAAACATCAGTTTTCCCTCAATTTCGCTGATGCCTTCCACTTTAATGGTAAGCGTAATTTCTTGAGCCTTTATAAAGGCTGGGAGTAAAAGCAGTAAAAGTAGATAGCGCATATTTTAGCGAATGAGAACCACTGACCCTTGCTTGTTAAGCTTAACGGATTCAGCTTTGCGGTTGTTGTAATTCAGGAATTCGGCCTGAATCTTAAAGAGATAAACTCCTTGCTCCAACTCTTTGTTCTCAGATTTCCCATTCCATGCTTGGTCCAAATCCATAGACTCGGTTTGGTACACCATGCGGCCCCAGCGATCAAATACCTGCAAAGAGAACTTTATCACTTCACAGTTTTCACTGATTCGTAGTTCAAATCGATCGTTGATGCCATCTCCATTTGGAGTGAAAGCATTAGGAATGTAAAGCGGACATATAACACCATTGGAGGAGCTGGAACCAAAGCCTTGTGGACTTTGAGCCATTGCTGCACTTAGGCCTAGGCCCAAGAAAAGTGTTAATATGTAGATAGTCTTCCGCATAGAATTCCTTCAAATGTAGTTTTTTCAATCTAAACCGAGCTCACCCATTAGCTCAATTGGACTTTAATTGAGTTAAGGTTCCCCTCGATGATTAATCGAAATCGAGGGTGAGCTTATAGCGCATAACTCTGCCATTACCGGCATCGGCCACATATACAATCTGATTGTAATAGGCTACGGCCACTGGATCATTAAACTGCATTAAATCTGTTCCAGTACCACCAAAGCTGGCTTTGATATAACGATCGATACCGGCTGCCGCTGGAGGTTTCACGCCTTCAAATCCAGTAAATGAAAACTGGTATAAAGAATCAGATTCGCTATCTACAACAAAAAGAAACTGACTACCATCTCCCGCTAAGGTGATATCTTCGGGTTGTTTAAATTTATTGGGCGAGTTAATAAAACCATCGGCTTGGGAAGTATCACTCGAGGCCAAAATTCGTGGTCGATAAGAAGCACCAAATTCACTTTCTACAAATTCAATATACTGCACCTTAAGGGCATTACTAGGCTCTAAAGAAGTATAGATGAAGTCGCTACTACTGGCCGCTCCAAACTGTGGTGGCTGAGTTAAAGTAGTGATGCCAGAAGGGTGCTCGAAGAAGTCATCGAATAGCAAACCAGAAGATGTTTGCACCCGAATGGGAGAAATAAGCTCGTCTTCATTACTAAAATAAAGTACCGCATCATTTGGGCCTAAAGGTCCGCTGCTCACTTCAGGATTACTTGGATCCGGATCGGGGCTGCGTACATATTGACGGCTCACATAATATTGATTATTACGATTTGGATCTTGATTGTTTCCAATAACCCCAATATTGTTAAATCGCACAAAGTCATTGGTACGTCGAACCGGATTACTCTGGGTGTAGTAAAAGGGATGTACAACCTTATTTACAATTTGAGCATTAGTAATGTCATAGGCTCCACCGCCGGCTAAACGCAAACGATAAATTGTAGAAAAGGTCAATGTAGTATCCTGTCCGCCCACATTCATGGTAGAATCGGAGGTACCGATTACTAATAAATCAAAACGACGATCTTGAATAAGAGACCGGGCGCCTGGAATAAACTTGCGACCGAGAATCCTTCCTGATTCGTCCATGGCAATTACCTCTTGGCTACCTTCATCTACCACATAAATTAAACCATCGAAGCCGGCACAAACATCGCTGGGTCGACTAAAATCGTTGAGCACCGGTAAAATGGGAACGTAGGCGATGTCGCGGATGCTATTATCTGGAGGGACATCAATAAAGTCTAAGTCGGTTTTTTTACCCAGATAGTCCTCGCAGCCACTAAGCATAGCGGTGAGAAGAATAAAGCTTATATAGACAATCTTTTTCATGAGCGATCTGCAACATTTAAGATTTGAAAACGAAGGCCAATGCTATGTTGCAAGCCGATGTAATTGGTTGGATTGGTAGCGTAATCGATATAGAAAGGATGATTCCCTAAACGACTACGAACTCCAATTCCGAATGTGGGGATATGACGGTGAGCCACGCTAATGCGATATCCAGCGCGGGCATAAAAAATCTCTTTCCAGTGGTACTCAATTCCAGCGCTATAGTTCTCCGCATTGTCATTAGGGTGATTCAATTGAACCGCAGCTAACAGACTATGATTGCCCTTTTCCCAAGGCACCATGCTGATTCCTAATTTAAAGATAGTAGGTACCACATTGGCTTCTAAACCTAAGCCAGTACTACGATTAAAGGTGGTAGGGATATCCGAGTCGCTACCCAAACTGGAGTTTCCACCAAAGTTCTGCACCATGGCAGCAAACTTCAAATCATTAAAATCAGTGCGGTACAAAAAGCCTAAATCAACCGTAGCATTGCTATTATGGAAACCAGCGATTCCTTCATAGATATATTTCACACTTACTGCGGCGCTAAACAAAGCAGAAAGCTGTCGCGCATAAGTAGCTCCAACCGCAATATTAGCAACCGAAACCTGACGGCCGGTTCCCATAGGCTGAAACTCGGTCCGCTCTTCCATATCACCAGAGTTAAGCGAGTTAATACTAAAACTCAAAGTGCTGCTATTATCGCTAAGCGGGAAATTGGCTGCTACAAAGGATTGGTTTACACCACCACCTAAAAAGAGATGACTCAAAGCATAGCTTGTGCTTTTAAGGTCGGTAAGAGCCGCGGGGTTGTTTATTACCGAATAGGCATCGCCTTTTAAAGCCAAGCTAGTACCAGCCAAGCCTAGGGAGCGGGTGCTCATATCGTTTTTCAAAAAGCTCAAGGCTGATAAACCAGCGCGCTCGCCTCCGTAGTTAGGAAGGATCTGAGCCATAGCCGAAGTGCTAAAAAGCAGGGCAATGATATAGGTGATCAGTTTCTTCATCTGCTAAAAGCGAAATTCAATTCCGTATAAAATTTGACGAGGAGCTAAGTAACGGGCAGGGTTGCGAGGATCTTCACCATTTTCCTGTGGGCCATTATAGCGTGGATCACGCCAGCCAATAGGAACATCATCACCGTACTCGTATGCTCTTCCCGTAACGGGGTTTATAATTTGTGAGTTTTTAGCATTGAAAAGGTTTCGAACCTCCATGCTAATGGATACTCCTTTACCTGCTTTTAAAGAGAGTGGTAAAGTGTAAGTAAGTTTTAAATCGAAGTTATTCCAAGGATCAGCTTGTGCTTGTAAATACTGATCAACTAAGGATTCGTAAATCGGACGACCCAATTCGTTGGTTTGGGTTTGTTGCACTGGCGTGTAACGGAATCCTGAGGTATATTGATAAGAAAGGAAAGCACGGAAGCCAGTGAAATCGACCCCGAAAATAGGTAAGGTGCTATCTGGAGCGAAAATGATTCCAGCATTAATATTCCATGGACGGTCGAAAGCCAAATACTGCTCGCGGCTTAAAGAAACCTCGCCGTTTTGCTCAATCTGTAAACTAGACTCACGAGCAGAGTTAGATTTACCACGCGCCACCTGATAGGCGATATTGCTAAAACTGGTAAAATAGCGACCAATACGATAATTTAAACCAAGCTCTACCCCGTAGATATTAGCGTAGTCCTGATTGATATAGAAGTTCTTAGTAGTTGGTCTGCCAGTTTGGTCTTCAACAATCACACTACGACTCACGATATAGTCGAAACGGTTGTTGTTAAAGGCCGTAAGACTCATCGCAAGGTCTTTACTGAGTTTCGACTTAAATCCGATTTCATAACTCACATTAACCTCCGGGTCCAAATCGGGATTACCTAAGCTAGAAAGGAAAGAGCGATCTTGATAGGTAGGGTCTAATCCGGCATACACAAAGCGAGGATGCGGTAAACGCATGCTATGTCCGTAGTTAAAGTAGAGCACATTATTCTCGGTAACCGGAAAGCTAACATTAATCTTAGGCAATAAACGTCCCTTCCAGCGGAGGCCAAATACTTCAGCTGTTTTATCATTATAATCGCTACGTACCTGATCAATAACCGGGGCGGAAGGATCTGCTACCGCATCGTCGGCAAATTTACCTGGGGCCCATAAATTCCAGCGTAATCCCAAAGTGGCAATAATACCTTTATAGGTGATTTGATCCTGGATGAAAATTCCTGTTTCGACAGGTTTTACTGCCCAAATATCATTACTAGAACCAATGCTTACCGACTGCGTAAAAGTGCTGTCGTTAATTTTAATAGGCGCACCCACCCAAGGGCGAGTAACATCTACCCATTGATATTGGGTAAAGGTATTTTGGATACCAAAGCTCAATTCGTGATTACTCGAATCGGGGATATAGGTAGCCTTAGCATTTACCGAATACTCCTCTACAAAGTGATCGTGCCAAGTAGGCGTTATACCACCGTTGTTAACCAATCCATCTCCAACAGAAACATAGTAGATTCCACTCGGGTCATTAGGGTTAAAAATCGAAACGGGGTATGAAACAATATGCTCCTCATCCAAGATCTGATCAACAGTCTCGGTACGGAAAGGACGTCCGTTGGGACCGGCGCGCATATTGGTAAAAAGCCTTCCGGCAGAAATGCTTAATCCCCAGTTTTTTGTAATCAGGTGATTAAGGTTAAGGGCCGTAAGATTGGAGTGATGCGTATAGGTAGTCGCATTATCCAAATTATTACTTCTAGAATATTGGAATCCGGGAGTTAAAATCGCGTCAAAACCTACAATTTGTAAGGTTCTAGTATTTTGATTGATGTTTAAGGAATGCTGATTGGTTAGGGTGATTTTAGTGCCCGAAGCAATTTTATAAGCCACCTTAAAGGTGTTGGTGTAGGAGTTTGAAAAGCGTGGAGCCCAGAACTCTGGATTATTACTGAATAATGAGCTATTCAGCTGATCGGCCGTGGGGCCAAAATAACCATCACTTAAAAATACCGAGCCACTGGCAAAAAGGGTGAGTTTACCATCGGTGCCTGGAATTGGAGTACCAATGTTTAATTCAAAACGATCGCTATTAAAGCTGCTCGCTACATTGGGGTCGCCTAAATTATCGCGTTGGTAGCTACCGCTGATTTGGAATTTTTCACCGCCTTCACGAATTCGAGTATTTACCACGCCTGAGCTACCGCCACCAAATTCGGCGCCCACGCCACCTGTAATAAGATCGATGCTAGAAATTGAGCTGGAGCTCACATCTACACCAAAACCAGTACCGGCTAAGGGATCCTGAGCCGAAATACCATCTACAATATATTCGGTCTCATAAACCCGGGCGCCACGAATTTGCAAACCATCTTGGGTTTTAACAACCCCGGCTTGCATCTCCAAAACCTCTTGTACATCACGTACATTCATTTGCGAAATCTGCTCTTGGGAAATGCTTACCTCGCTACTCGCTTTCTCTAGACTAATTTGCTCCTGTTTACCAATTACGGTAACCTCGTTTAAAGACTCACTTTGTTCGCGGAGCACTACGTTTAAGACTTTGTTTTCGCCTGGCTCGAAGGTGATTCCTGTAAAAAGCTTGGTTTCGAAACCGATGGACTGCACCTTAATAGTGTAGTCTTGCGGCTTAATGCCATTGATAACATAATTACCATCAAAATCGGCTGCGCCTCCTAAATAGGTACCCACCAAAGTGATGTTTACCCCAGGTATGCCCATACCATCTGCGGCACTAGTAACTACTCCACTCAAAGAAGCTTTCTCCTCCTGAGCTAGGGCGCTAAAACTTAGCAATAGGGCCAGTAAACTACGGTAGATGAACTTAGAATTCATTGTCGAAAATTTCGCCGATTAATTGTTCTACGAGTCCGGCATTTTTATCAAAGCGATGGAGTTCCATGCAGAAGAATACCTCCGAAATATTGTTGTTTCTTCTGCGGATTGCCGCTACTACTTGCGAGCTACCATTCCATCCGCGGAAGCGAGTAATTTGAGCAAAGTAAAAATCTTCGGCATCGGCTGAAGCGACCATGGGCACCACGCCAAACTCTACATTGGTAGGGTTTAAAGAAGGGAAGCGAGCGGTATCTATTAAAGGCACTAAGGCCGAATCGGATACAATCCGCGCTTGAGAGCCAGGCACCGTAGAGGTGGAAATATCGTCGATGGGGTAAACCGATCTAGATTCGCTTAAGTCGGTGGTTTTAGTAAGCTGGGTAGTAAGGAAGTATTTTCCGCCATTATCACTAAAGCGCTGTATAACTGGTGCTAAGTAATCCAGAAGTGGCTTTTCATCTCCGGTAACGGTATTGCGGAAATTGGTGCTCGGCAGATTTAAAAAGGCTTGCGAATACTGATCGAAGATTAAGCGAACCGTAGGATCGAAGTACTTAGGCAGGTTAATTCCTTGAGAATAACCAAAGTTTAAAAGATCGTAAGTTATGTTGTTGGCATTTAAATAGCCGCGATATTCAGCAGTAATAGGAGCGGTATGTCCAGAAACCCAAAGGATATTGGTGCCGCTGGTTTTGGGTCGGAAGTAGAAGGAGGCGCTGGTATCCACATCGCTTATAGCATCCGCAATATCCGTGGAGCGAATGTAAAGCCGATTGCTATCGTTTACACGTAATCCGTTAATGTTAAGATTGGCAGGGGCAGTAGAGTTGCCGTAGTAAATTTGAGAGCTGGCTTCACCACTTTGGATATTAGTGTCGGCCAAAAAAGTGATTAGATTTTGACTGCGATCAATTTCGGTCCAGTCGCCATCATTAATTTTAATTTCTACCGATTTGAGGGTATTGTCACCATCAGGATCGGAGGCTTGCCAAAAGAAGGTGGCAGCAATAAATGCGGTATCCGAAGGTCCGCGATCATCCAGAATATCGGCATCTGGCGGAGTGTTAATTAAAGGCACTTGCAAGAAAGCCGGAGTCGGGTCGGTATTGTTATCATTATCAATAGCCCGCACAAAAAAGCTGATATCGGCCGAGTCGGCACCCGGAGGAATATCAAATAAGAAAACAGAATCTTGGGTAGTGGTATATTCCCAATTTTGATTATCGAGCGAAAGCTCGTAGCCGGTAATATAGCCATCGCCATCAGTACCGTACCAGGTTAATCGCACCGAAGAGTTGAGGCGATTTTGTCCAGTTAGGTTAATAGCTTCATAGCTGATGAAAGTATCGGGCACTCCATTACGAGTAATCTCGCCCTTGCGGCAAGAAGAGATCAGCAGTATTAAGCTGAGCCCCAAAACGATCGATCTTAAAATTCCCGGCATAGTAGTGGAAATTAAAAAGGGAAGCCCCTTTAAGAGGCTTCCCAGATAAAAAATTATTTACCTACAACAACTTTGTGGCTGCTGCTTAAACCAGTTTTGGTTTCGGTAGTAGTTAAGATGTAAACACCAGCAGTAAGCTCGCTTACATTTACTTCGTGCATAGTAGCGGCATCAGCGCTGCTTAAAATAACACGACCATTAAGATCCATTAAGCGGAAGCTAACTTTAGCATTAGCACTTTCGATAGTGAAAGCAGCATTAGCAGGGTTAGGGTAAATGGCTACCTCTTCGGCGCTCACTTCTTCCAAGCTTACATTAGTAGGAACATTACAACCATTAGTATCTAATGGAGTGCTCAAGTTTACAATGTCGAAGTTATTACGTGGCATTAATTTATAGTTGCCGAAGCTGTACCACATAATACCGTGCATAGCATCCATATCCATGCTGCTGTTGGTAATAACCGCAGGAACCATAAGGTTACCACCGCTAGTTACGTAGCTAGAGTCAGAAATAAGAGATACATAAAGGCTAGAGTTAGCGCTAGTACCGCTCTGACGACCCGCAATTACGCGAGACGACTGGCTAGAACCGAAGCTAGGATCGGTAGCTACACTGTATTCTCCAAATCCATTATCAGGATTAGAGATGTAGATTTTACCTCCATTAGGATTCTGGTAAGACACTAACATACCTTCATACATTTCCATATCTAAGTTTGCATCCGAAGGATCGATAGGAGTAGGCATAATGGTTTGAGAGTTTCCTAAACCGATATAGCTATCTACGTTTAAGTAGGTAACTCCAAAAGTTTCTTGTACCGTACCAGTAACCTGAATCTCTTGATCGCGGTAAACATTGTCTAAGTCTTGATTAGGAATCAAAGCGATACCTGCGTAAACAGTGTCATTAGGATCTTGTAGGTATACATACTCCAAATCACAATCGCGACGAGCAGAAGTGATGAAACCACGAACAGTTACAGTTTGACCTTCGAATACACTTGAACCGGTACCATTACCGCTAAACTGAATATCGAAAATGCGTAAACCATTATCACGTACAGTGTAGTGGTTGAAGTAAGGATTTACAGCACTAGAAGGACTAGCAGGGTAAGTTACTACCGAACCGTCGTTATCAACCGCACGAATCCAGTAGCGTACTAAAGAACCATCAGCTTGAGCTGGGATATTGTACTCGTAAGTACTACCGCTAGCTAAAGTCATGTTTACAGAGCTGAAAGAACCAGTAGCTAAATTAGGATCGGCGCTCCAGTATAATTCTACAGTGTCAATAGTACCATCAGCATCAGCGATATCGGCGCTAATTAATACGGTTTGAGTACTGTTAGGAACAACTGGGAAGCTAAATACATTAGTGATGTTTGGAGCGCTAGCGCCAACTTCGTAGTGGCTAGAGTCGAATGGGTTAATTTCATAACCACGACCAGTACCACCAGTACAACCGTTACCAGAGTGACGGATAATACCTTTTAAAGAAGTATAGAAAGTACCCACCGATGGAGCCACGAAAGAACCAGTTCCAGTTAGGGAAGGAGTGTTAGGGTTCACAGTGCTGTGAGAAGGAGTACGTTGCGCTAAGAAACGGTCGGATACGTTGATGGTATTACCATTGGCATCTGCAACGTTAAAGCTTACACGGTTTCCACTAAAAGGAATTACCTGCACTACAGTTACGTTTTGTAATTCTACAAAACTGTTTTGCCAGTACTCTCCGCTTTGTACATTGTTTACACGCTGGGCATCGTTTAAATCGCCAACGCTTACGGTTTTAGGTACAAAGGCGGATGGCATTAAATCGCCAGAAGTTAAAAGGGTTACCGAGTTAGCATCGATAGTGGTTAGCTGAGTATTATTTTGATACTCTTCAACCACGGCGGTAACTTCAACCTTATCTCCTTGGAAAAGGGCAGTAAATCCTGGAATGGGCTGAAGGTTTCCTTGGGCGTCATTATAAACTCCCATTACTTCAATACCACTTAAAGAATCAACCACACCATTGGCAGCAGTGTCAATCATGTAAATGAAAGGACGGTTGCCACCCTGTACAGAACCAGAAGCTACTTCTGATAGTCCACCATCAGTAACCACGTGGGCGCGGAAACGTACGGTATCACCCAAATAGATGGATGAATCATTACAGGCTGCCAAGTCGATAACTTGGTTAATTTGCTCGATAGTAACCAAAGGATAAGAGCTTTGGGCACTTAGGAAACCGGACATTAAAAGACCGGCGAAGAGAGGTAGTAATCTTCTCATTGTTTCTAGTTTACTTAATTATCACAAATTTTCCGGTGAACTTTTCACCGCTATCTAAATCTTCTACGGAGTACATATAAAGACCACGACTAATAATCTGACTTTCTACAGAAAGTAAGTCCCAAGCATGCTCGCCACCGCTGAAACGGTTTTCGCCAGCATCCTCTGCACCGAAGGTTCTAAACCATCGGATATCGCCGCCGTCGTAATTTTCATCGTGACGAATTTCATCGATATAATCGCCGCCAGCAGTGTAGATGCGGATTACACATCGTGCTGGTAAATTGGCGAAGATGATTTTACGGCTTTCTTCTTGGAAGTTAGATTTACCTTCCCAAGCCGCGCCATAGTAATAAGGGTTCGGATAAACGAAAGGATTCTCCGCCTCCATATCTTCATTGGGTCCAGTGCCGGCAAAGGCCCGATTGTTATTGGCTAAGAAGGAGCTTTCTAAGGATTCCAGATTACTTTCCGGATTACCTTCATCAAAAGCAGTTACGGCCGTGGCGTATTGCCAGCCGTTGGGTACATTATCAATTACATAGCGATAGTGATAAGCGGTGCTATCATCATCTTCAAAATAGAAAGGTTGATCAAGCTTTACGGAGCTAAAGCCAGTTTCGTTAAAGAGGTTATTTCCGCGCTTATCGTATTGAGCAATCAGGCTGAAGTCGCGATTTAGATCTTGCACGCCAGTAACATCAAAACCTAATTTAGAAAGGTAGATACGGTAGCCCTCAAAATCTTCACGATTGGAAATTGGATCTATACTACGCTCGGCATTATCGGCCCAATAGATTTCAATTTGGCCATCGCCTGGCACAACACGAGTACGGGGGATGTTTGGAGGTGAAGGAAGAATAAAGCGGGTAAGTTCACCATCGCCATCATTATCTTCATCGGCATCTAAAACGCCATTAAAGTTTTGATCTTCGCCATTATAGGCTTGTTGAGCCCAGCCAGCATTGCTTACTAAGTTTTGACGATGAAATTCGGAATTATCTTGATTAGGATTTCCATCTTCATTCTTTTTGGCAAAAACATAGGCGAAGGAAACTTCGATTACATCCCCTGGTGCAAAATTGTTAAATGGTCCGGCCGATAAAAGATCAGAACGGTTACCAGCTGCATTTAACTCGGCTTGGAAATCGCGACCATTACAAGCAGGGTCATTGGGATTGCTCCAACATGGATTTTGATTTAAGCCCTGAGCCATTTTTTGGTAACGATCATTCTCC
>CATMQD010000086.1 GCA_950073045.1 uncultured Flavobacteriales bacterium
AGTTTGACCGTTAAAGTGATCTACACTTGAGCCTATATCTTCACCGGTTCCACCTAATGCTAAAGCATCTACAAAAGTGCCGGCGGTATCTAAAACTTGCAGGTAAATCGCATGCTGGCCCAATGAACTTTCTAAAAGGGTATCTGGTCCGGGATTAAGATCGGCTGAAAAATAAAAGTAGCCGGTGTGATAGACTTGTCCATTTATAATTTTAAGATCGTTTGGTTTATCTCCACTAGTGCCGCCTAATTGCCTTACCCAACGGAAATTTCCTTGATCATCGAGGCTTAATAAAAAAGCATCGGTGGAACCATTGCTAGTAAGGGTGTCGATAGCACTAGGCGGATTAAAATCCACTTTTGAGGAGAAGTCACCAGCAATGTACAGGTTCTGGGCATCATCTTCCGCTAAAGCATAGGCTGCTTCAAATGAATTTTGACCATAAACCTTAACCCATTGGTAGCTGCCGTCGCTGGCGTATTTGCTGATGAAAACATCGTTGCCTCCAAATTGAGAGGTGTAGGAATCGCTATTGGCACCTGGATCGAAATCTACGGTATTACGGTAGGAGCCACCGAGGTAAAAGTCGCCACTTTCAGATGCTAAAACAGTATAGGCGTATTCATTACTAGGGCCATCAACAATTTGCGACCACTGGAAAGTGCCACTGGTATCGAAAATGGCAATAAAGGCCGCATTATTAGAAACATTGCTGCTGGTATTTACTCCGTCGAAGGAGATGTTTCCGCGCATTGATCCGGCCAAAGCAAGGTCGCCTGTGCTGTTTAGCGATAAATCGTAGGCATAATCTTGTCCGAGCCCTTGAATATCCTTCATCCAAAGTAATTGCCCTTGCGGATTTAATTTGGCTAGGAAAATCGAATACTGTGAAGCAGAAACGAGGCTGTCTTCCATCCCATTATTATCGAAGTAGAAAGTGCCTTGATAATGACCAGCCAGGTAAATATTTCCCGCGGCATCTTCTCTTAAGGCTGTCGCCTGATCAGTGGATGCTCCGCCCATTTGAATGGCCCACTCAAAATCGAAATTATTGGAGTATTTGCACAAAAATATGTCATGAGCGCCCCTAGAATCTAGGAAATAGGTAGCGGTATCATCTGGGTCAACATCAATTCCTCCTTCGAAATAGCCGGTACTTAAAATGCCACCATCATTGCTAAACTCGGTGCGTGTGAGGAAATCGCTGCCTCCCATTCGATCTTCGGTGGTCCAAGCAGTATCAAAGCTCGTGCTTTGATAGGCGGCGAAGAAGGAATTAGAATTGCTATTAGAAGGGCTGCTTAGGTTTAAGCTCGTACCTAAACTATTAAAGTTGGCGGTGCCATACAGCGCGCCCCCCGACCAAATTTTACCATCGGGGGCCACATTAAGATCAAGCACTCTTGTGAAACTGCTGCCATCTAAATGATGGGCGGTATAAAAACTACCGTCGTTTATATTATAAGCGGCAATAAAACCATCACCTCCATTTCCAGGAATATTGAAGGATTGGGTAGGATCAGGATCTACATCTACCGAATTTACTAGGTAACCACCAATCCAAATATGATTGTTAGCATCGAATTGTAATCCGGCCGCATTATCGGTGGAGCTTCCCCCAAAGTTTAGTCCCCATTGAAAATTGGCGGCGGTATCCAAAGCCACTAAAAACACATCTGGATTAAAACCATTGCCCGTTCTTAGGGGCTCATTGCCTGAAGGATCGAGTTGGATATTCCCTCTGAACGTTCCTGATATGGCTAGGAGCGTATCATTGTAAAGCTCCATGTTAGCACCCAAGTCGGTAGAGCTTCCGGCGATTTTCTCAGCCCATTTACAATTTCGATTTGCATCGTACTTGGCTACAAAAACATCATTTCCTCCCGTGCGCACTAAAGCTACCAGTGGATTTAAGCTGAAAGTTATAGTTGCAGTGAAATCGCCATTGATATAGTAATTCCCTTGACTATCAATTTCCAGGGCTCGAGGGTTGTCAAAACCTAGTCCAGATATACTTTTATTCCACAGATATTGCCCGGTAGTAGCATTATAGCCACCAAAGAAAACATCTCCCGCACCAGCGGAGATTCGCAAGCTGCTTGCTTGATTAGGGTCAAATTGAAGACTATCGCCAAATACGCCTAGAACTACTAATTCACCGGCAGGATTTATTTCTAAATCTACCCCGGCATCAATGCCTGTTCCGGCAAAGCGGGTAGACCAAATGTAATCGCCATTTTGATTGTACTTGGCTAAGTAACCATCGCCATCATTAGGACTAACGCCGCTTAATTGAGCATTTGGATTGCTTTCATCAAATATTACTTCTTGGATATAGGTCCCGGTGATGTAGATGTCTTCATTGGCATCGATTAGCAATCCATAGATTTCAATGTCACGATCGCTGCGCACCGATTTCCACCATATAAGCTCGCCATTACTGCTGTAGCGGGCTACATAACCTTCGCCACCACTTTCTAAACTAATTTGTAAAAATCGATCGCTACTGTCTGGATCAAAGTCGATTAAACCTTCAAACTGACCAGCAACGAGGACATCACCATTTTGGAAAAATGCAATTTTACGAGATTCGTCATCATCGCCCTCGCCATCGCCAAAAGTGCTTCCATTAAGGAAGTCGAAACTTTGGGCAGAGATGTTGATGGCACTAATTAATAATGTGAAACAGAGTAGAAAGCGCATATTTCAATTAATTTAAATTGTCCTTTGACGGATAATCTCGTAAAGCACTGCACCAGCCGCAACCGACACATTTAAGGAGCCTACTTTACCGAGCATGGGCAATTTCACAACTTCGTCCGAAGCTTTTAGGCGCTCGGGAGCTACTCCTTTATCTTCAGAACCCATAATTAGAGCTAAAGGTCCCTTTAAGTCGGCATCGTAACAGAGTTTATCTGTTTTCTCGCTACAGGCTACAACTTTAATACCGCTCATTTGTAACCATGTTACGGTATGGTTAAGATTTGATTCTTTACAAATTGGGAGGTGATTTAGTGCCCCTGCCGAAGCTTTCATAGCATCTAAATTGAGGGCTGCCGAATTTTTGATGGTAGTTACCAGGGCATGAGCGCCGGTAGCATCAGCAGTGCGGGCAATCGCTCCTAAATTGCGCACATCAGTTACTCTATCGAGGATTACAATAAGCGGGTCTTCACCTTTTTCGAAAGTGCGCTGCACAATCTCTTTCAGGTCAACGCTTTGTACCACGCTGAGCGTAGCAATTACTCCTTGATGATTTTTACGCGTAAATTTATCTAAGCGCGATTTAGGAACTACGGTGTAGGGTAGCTTTTGCTCCTTGATAGTTCCCCATAGTTCTTTAAAAAGGGCACCTTGTAAATTCTTCTGAATGTAAATCTTATCGATTTCCTTGCCAGCATCAATCGCTTCAAGGAGAGGCCTAATACCACATAGGAGTTCGGCTTCGGTATTGGAGTTGGTCATAATTATCTTGCTCTCGCCTAATGTCTTTAGAATTGTAAATGTGGCCCCTACGCCAAGCTTCTATTGCTTGTCCCCAGCCATAACGATATTGGGAAGAGCGATCGAGTGAGAAGTCATTATCCGTAAATGGATTATCCAAATGAATAAAGTTGAAATAATAGGAAAGGGCCGAGCTTTCATTACCATATACCCAAGCCTCACCGGTAGAAGAACGATAGACAGCATTTGGAGGACCATATATTATATAAACTATCCCACGATCGGTTTTCCAACCTTCTAAATAGGAGCTAAAATTTTGATTAGAAGCTTCTACACGCTCGTAAAAATTGGCCACTAAACTGCGAGCTCTTTCGTTGGTTCCACCGCGACGAATCCAAAAGTCGTCAATCCATTTTTTTAATTCTTCCGGCTTATCCATTAGGGATTGCATTTCGGCATATTCCTTTTGAGTGGTTAAGTAGCGTAAAGGCTCGGCCATTTGTTGGTGATTACCAACTAAAGGAAAAGCAGGATAAAAGGAGTAAACCGTAAATCCACTCCATTGGGAGGTATCTAAACGAAAGTGATAAAAACCAGGCTCCCGAAACGCAAAGCTTTCTCCTGTGGGCACCTTAAAAGTTGTATCGGGTTGGATATCAAAGGCCTCTTCTTCAGTAGTGGAATAGGGGGGAAGGGCATAAGGGAATTCCCGATTGTAATGGCTCACATAAAATTCCTTGTTGGGAAGTAAGCTGTGTTCAATTTGAAAAGGGACTCCCGGAGGTATATGATTGTTAAATAAGGGATTGCCAAGGGTGTCTTGCAGCGAAAAATAGCTGGGAGCATTATAGCTGCTGTTGTTGATGCGTAAAAAATTTGCCTGACTGCTACCTCTATTAATGTCGCTCGTTTTTAAATACAGAAGAGATTTCGGTAGGTCTGCAGGCATTTTTAATTTAATCTCGCCTCTAAGTATTTCGTTTTTCACCATTTTTACTTGGTGATTAATATTTACAATCCCACTGTCGAGAACGGTGGTGCTTTCGAGCGTCGGTAAGAGCCGGTATTCAATTTGGATGCGTGCTTCGTATTCTGAATCCTCGGTAGGTCGAGAGAATAAGAAGTCGTTGGTTTCAATTTGGTAATGAACGATGAATAGGGTATCGCTTTCAGGTACGATGTTGAACTTTGGCCTTAAGCCTACTTCCTGCTTATTGTATAGATAGGATAGATTGTTGGTTTGCAAGCCTTCAGGCCCGCGGCATTGCCAGAGGAAAAAAAGACTAAAACCTAAAAGCAGAATTCTTCGCATGTAGCAAATTTAATTATTAATGCGTGAGCTTAGAAACGGTTCAAATATGCGAGGTGAATTTTTCCACTTCTAAAGTCGTAGGAGCTATTATTGCTTTGACCCACTGCAAGAAATAACGAGAATATTCCTCCTTTGGTTTGAAAGTTTAATCCTAGTCCCAAGCCACTATGCCGATCCCAAGGACTTTGATTTTTCCGATCTACTTCATTAAAGGCCAGATCAGCGAAAGCGCTTAGGTAATCATATTGACCAAGCATAAATCTTACTTCCGAGCGCATCAAGGCGTAGGCGGGCGTAAAAAAGGACCATTCATTAAAGCCTCGTAGGTTTTTTAAACCGCCAAGGCGGAAGATTTCATTATCCTGTAAATCAGATCCGGTCATGCCTAAACTGCTAAAATCTTGATGCCAAACCCATCTTTTTTGAAAGGCTAGGAAATATTGAAATTGTCCCTGCCAAAGGTATTGGGTACTTTCCGCCATATTACTAGTTCTTCGGCCAGAGCCCAACTCTAGGTCTAGTAAATAACCTTCGGTACTCACAATAGGATTATTTCTCCGGTCGAGGTCAAAGCCAAGATTAAATCGGTAGCTAGTAACTTCATCAATTTGCAACTCACTTTGAGGGTTTAAGCCTAGTGGATTAGTAGAAAAATATTGGCCGCTGACTTTAAAATGAGATCCAGGGGCCAAGCGATAGGGAAGGCTTAACTTAATATCTCTTCGTAAGAAACTGCTATCCTGTCGAAAGATCTCCAATTGAATTTTTAATCCAAGAGGACTATTCCATAAATAGGGATAGGCGAAGCTAAGGTTAAAGTCTTGGGCTTGATTGCCAGGACTTCGCCACTGCAAGTTTATTTCTTCTCCTCTTTTAAAGGTGTTTAGAAGCCGCAGTTGAAAGTCACCGGTTAGCGGGCTACTTCCCTCGCCGTCGGTGTTTAAACCCACTACACCGTTTATTAGGTTGGCGCTGCGTTTCTTTAAATAAAGGTAAACTCTGGCTTTCGCCGGAAAGAAGGCCAGAGCGGGGTTTCGTTCAAATTGAATAAACTCTAGCCGCTTTAAATTTCGATTTACCTGCTCAAGGTATTCGGAGGAATAGGGCCGACCCTTACGCCAATCGGCTTCCCTTTCTATAAACTTGCGGTTGGTGCCATCGTAGGAAAGAAGTACTAAAGAGTCGAAACGAATTAAAGGGCCGCGGTTTAAAATTAGTTGCGCTTGAAGTCGGTTTTTCTCGATGGAGTAATCACGAAGTTGGAAGGAGGCAAATGGATATCCTTGGTTTTCAATCAGCTTTAACTCCTGACTTAGCACTGCTTTAAAATTGCTGTCGTTCAAACTGAGGCCTGGGCTTAGTCGCTCTTCATCTTCATAGACTAATTCACCAATTAACAATTTAGGTCCAGTATTTAATTGGTTGGAGTCTATTTGATAAAGCCAAAATCCAGCTTCTTGTAATCGCCAACTAAGAGATTTTTCGTTAAGGCTATCATTTATAATAGCTCTTACTTCTTTTTCCCAAGCCTCTTTCTCGCTAAGCACTTGCAACTGCTGAGCTTGGCCGTTTAGGCAGAAGGTAAATAAGAATATTATATGTATTAGTCTAACTGCCATGTTATCGGACTACGGCCATGCTCTATTAAATAGGAGTTTATTTTGGAGAATACTTTGGATCCAAAGAAGCCACGATGTGCGGAGAGCGGAGAGGGATGCGCACTTTGCAAAATTAGATGTTTATCCTCGGCAATCAATGGAGCTTTACTTTGGGCATATTTACCCCATAAAACGAAAACTACGTCTTTAGTATTGGCTGCTAGGAATTGAATTAATCGATCGGTAAACTCGTTCCAGCCCCACTGAAGATGGCTACCTGCTTTTGATGCTTCGACCGTTAGAGCGCTATTAAGTAATAATACACCCTGTTTAGCCCAGGGGCTGAGGTTGCCACTAAATGGTGGATCAATATTTAAATCAGATTTTAACTCCTTAAAAATATTGCGCAGCGAGGGAGGTAGTTTCTGTCCGAGAGGTACAGAAAAGGCTAATCCATGGGCTTGACCAGGACCGTGGTAGGGATCCTGACCAAGAATTAGAACCTTGGTTTCTTCTGGCGAAAAGTAGCGCAGGGCTTCCAATCTATATTCTAGGGGAGGGTAGATTGGATTTGTTTTTTGGGCTTCCTTAATTTTTGTGGAAAGATTTTGAAAATATTCCTGATTCATTTCATTTTGGACGAAAGTCCGCCATACTGGGGGAAGCTCTCGCAATTGAGGTTCATAGAATACCACAATTAAACTTTTAGAGTTACTATATGAGCAGAGAGGTTAGCATTATTTGGCTAACTTTGTTGCAATCTATCTTAATTACTCTTTAATCAAAAGAATTATGAAAAAAGTATTGGTAGCGGTAATCTTAGCTGTGGGGGCATTAACAATTACCTCATGTGGTGGAGCAGAGAAATGTCCTGCATATACCGCCGCACCAGAAACTGGGGAGGTGAACGTATAATTAATGGTTCTTAGAGATCTACAAGATCCCTCTCAGTTTAATGAGATAGATGAAATCTCAAGTAAAGGAGGTGCAATTATTTTTAAGCATTCCACACGCTGTGTAATAAGTTCCATGGCCTGGGATCGTCTACAACGTGATTGGGACGAACAACTTTCGGATTTACCGGTTTATTACTTAGATTTGATAAGGCATCGGGCTACCTCCAATGCTGTTGTGAGTCACTATGGTGTGGATCACGAATCACCTCAGTTAATTTTTGTGCGCAATGGAGCGGTAGAATACCAAACCTCGCATAATGGAATTAACGTTAAGGATATAAAGCAATTAGTGAATGCGTAAGTTTCTCTTTTTAATCGTTAGCTGTATTTCAGCCGCTCCACTTTGGGGGCAGTTGGATACAGATGCCGATTTTAAGAGACAGATTTACGATCGCGCTTATACCGGAGGAATTAATTTTCACAGCAGGGGATATGCCTTAAATGGCAGATATCTAAAATATCTGGACGGTTACAATGCGGCAGGCTTAGAAATTGACCTTGTTAAGCTCCGTCATCCCAAAGAAACTATTTCATCAGAAGATATTTTTAATAATTATCGCGGTTTTGTGAAAGGCCGGATAAACTCTTTTTATGCTCTTCGGGTAGGTTATATTCACGAGCATACTTTGTTCGATAAAACCGATCAAGGCTCGGTCTCTATCTCCTACATTTGGAGTGGTGGCCTATCATTGGGACTTTTAAAGCCAATCTATTTAAGTGTTGATGAGTTTGGTGATGATGGTGACTTTTTTACCAATATTATCCGCTACACCGGAGAAACAAATCCAGCCAATATTAATGGCGAAGCAAATTTTTTAACCGGAATTCAGGAAACCAATTTCAAACCTGGCGTCTATCTAAAAGGTGGTGTAAGTTTTGACTATCAACTTTTGGATGATAAGATAACCAGTGTAGAGGCTGGAGTGATCTACGATTACTACTTTACTGAGGTTCCAATCTTCTTTGAAGAAGAACAAGATATCAACTGGAGCGGATTCTTCCAGTTGTACATCACCATAAATTTTGGTTACAAGCTGAACTAGTAATGAGTGAAGTTTTAGAAGCAAGTACTCCTGTTAAGGAGCAGAAATCTATTAGCACCGGAAAGCCAAAATGGTTGAGGGTGAAACTGCCTACCGGTCAGAATTATAAGAATGTACGCAAGTTGGTACAGAATTACGACTTGCATACCATCTGCGAAAGTGGAAACTGCCCAAACATGGGTGAATGCTGGGGTGAAGGTACCGCAACCTTTATGATATTAGGCAATATTTGTACCCGCAGCTGTGGCTTTTGCTCGGTAGCAACCGGCCGACCGGAAACTGTAGATTGGGATGAACCCGAGCGCGTAGGACGATCGGTACGTTTAATGAAGGTTAAGCATTGTGTAATTACTTCCGTAGATCGTGATGATTTAAGAGATGGTGGTTCTATCCTTTGGAAGGAAACCGTGCAAGCTGTGCGGCGTATGAGCCCTGGAACTACCATGGAAACACTTATCCCTGATTTTAAAGGAGAGTGGCATAACATTGACCGGATTGTTGAAGCGGCACCAGAAATTGTTTCGCATAACATGGAAACTGTGCGCCGCTTAACCCGTAAAGTTCGTATTCAAGCGCAGTACGATCGCAGCTTAGCGGTATTAAAATATTTAAAGGACCAAGGCTTACCCCGCACAAAATCGGGGATAATGTTAGGCCTAGGTGAAAAAGAAGAAGAAGTTATTCAGACTTTAAAAGACTTGAGAGAAGCTCAGGTAGACATTGTAACTCTAGGGCAATACCTTCAGCCAACGCCGAAGCATTTGCCTGTGCAAGAGTTTGTTACACCTGAGCAATTTGAGAAATACAAAGAAATTGGTTTAGACATGGGCTTTCGCTATGTGGAAAGCGGACCATTGGTTCGTTCTTCTTATCATGCGGAAAGACATATGTTTTAAGCCATGGTTAAGCTTTTAGAAATTATATTTGTCGAACAGCATAAATCAAACGGAAAACGAATGAAAAGAGGATTACTATTCTCCATCAGTGGGTTGGTCTTAGCAGGAGCTATGATTTGGATGGGAACCGCCCCTGAGACTAAGTATTACGAGCCTCGTGAATCTGGCCAAGATGATGCCAGTGCAGCAGGTTACGCCGCATACATGAATCGCCTAAGAATGAACCCTACAACTGGTAAGGTTGAAGAGGCAGACGTTAATGCGGCTCGTCAACAAATGAGCGTTTTGGCTAAGAATTCTTCTAGCCTTAATTTACAGTGGGAAGAAATGGGCCCTAATAATATGGGTGGACGTACCCGCGCCATTTTATTTGATAAGGATAATCCCAGTCTAATGTGGGCCTCTTCTGTTAGTGGAGGCATCTTCCGCAGTCCTAATGGTGGTCGTAGCTGGATTCCAGTAAATGATCAGTTGGAAAACTTGGCAGTAGTTTCTCTAGCGCAAAGCGCAGATGGAGCAATTTATGCTGGTACTGGTGAAGATATGTACTATTTCGCCAGTGGTGCTGGTTCAGGTGGTATCCTTGGTGCTGGTATCTTTAAATCTACAGATGGTGGTCAAACATTTAGCCGTTTGGCAAGCACTGATCCTGCTACTAATCCTGGTGAAGGTTGGACGGCCGTAGGTAAAATTGCCTGTGATCCTTCAAACGCCAGTAAAATTTATGCCGCAACTTCAGATGGTTTAAAGGTAAGTACCGATGCCGGTGCAACTTGGACCACAGAAATCGGTTCTGGGGAAGCACAAGATTTAACAGTTACTCCGAGCGGCGAAGTTTGGACTAAAGTAGGTAACCGTATTTTTAGATCAGATAACGGAAGTGCTGGGACCTTTAACGAAATCACAGTTCCAAACGATCCAGGTACCGATCGCGCGACCAATATTTTCCGAACCTTTTCTCGTATGCGAATTGCCGTTAATCCTAGTGATGAAAACTACGTTTACGTTCTTGTAACCGATAATAGCAACTTCGATCGCGTATACCAATCTAAAGATGGTGGTTCAACTTGGAACACTATTGGCGAGCGCTCGGCTCTACTTAGTATGGTAGACCAAGCTCCTTTCGCAGTTTTGTTAGGTGTAGATCCTTATAATGAAGAGCGTATTATTGTTGGTGGCCTTACCCTCTGGGAATGGTCTAAAGATAATGGTTGGTTCCAAATCGCTTCTCAGAGTTCTGCCTCTACAAACTTCTATGTACACGTAGATTTACACGATATTAAATGGCACCCTACCGATAGCAACACCGTGTTTGTTACCAATGATGGTGGGGTGTTTAAATCAACCAATAGCGGTGTAACCTGGACCCAAGAAAATAAGGGTTATGCAACTATCCAGTTTTATAAAATGGCAGTAGGATTCGACGGTATCATTACTGGTGGTACCCAGGATAATGGTACTATCGAAATTGATCCTAGCGCTGCCTTACCTAAAAATGGAGATCGTACTATTGGTATTACTCAACCTAATGGTCAAACTGTAGATGGTGACGGTGGTTATACTGCAATTTCTCACCTCGATCAGGAAATTATGTTTAAGGCCCGTCAGTACGGACAACTAGGACGTTCTATTAATAGTGGTGATGAGTATTCCTATTTCTACAATAACCGAATGGCTAACCGCTATGGTTCTTTCTCTTCTGCTTTTGCAGATTTCGTAACTCCCTACGCTTTGTGGGAGAAATTAGAAGATCCTAATAGCATCGACACTATCGCCTTCTCGGCAGACACTATCTTTATGAGTATCGGTTTTGGTAATGGAAACACCCGTTACTCAGGAACCTTTACTAAGCCTCAGAGCTCTACCAAGTTTATTGCAGAGTCTTTCAGTGTTACAGCCGGTGGTCAAACCGCCGTATCTGATGCCAATGGTAATTTAAGTGGTGATGGTACTGGAACATTTGATCCAGTGAGCGGTCAATACACTGTAGATTTCTTAAACGGAACTGCCCTTGAAATCCGTGCGAAAGTGGCAACTGAGTACGATCCAGGTGCAGTAATTACTATTGAAAGTAAAACAGGCGAGATTCCACTTACTGAAACTTTAACTAACGGATTAGCGGCTAACGATACAGTTTGGATTACCGATCCGGTGCAGGCGATGTTTGCAGTTGGTTTAACAGCTTTCAATAATCCTAGCGAGCCTGGTAATAAAGGTGGCGGTGTTTGGATGGCCCGCGATGTATTAAGCAATCGTACTCAAACTCCAGAGTGGTGGCATGTTGGCGCTTTAGCTGATGGTGAAACTCCATCTTGCATGGCCTTTAGTTATGATGGAGATGTTCTTTTTGTAGGAACCAACTCAGGACGTGTATATCGTTTCTCTAACCTTTCTAATGCTCGTACTGAAGAAACAGCAGACATTGATATTGATTTCCTAGTAAATCCACCAGCACCTAGCAATAGCGTAATTGAGTCTCGTACCATCTTTAACCAAAATGGACGTGCAGTAACTGGCATTGCAGTAGATACAGAAGATCCTGATCGTTTAATTATTACACTTGGTAACTATGGCGGTTTCAATCACGTATTCTACACTGAGCAAGCTCGTTCAGCGACCCTTAATAATTTTGGTTTCACTGCTGTAGATAACAACTTACCTGATATACCGGTTTATGATGCTGTATTCAACTACAACGATCCTAACCAAACTGAAGTTGTTATTGGTACTGATCTTGGTGTTTTCACCACCGACGATATTACCGCTGGAACTGTAACTTGGTCTGCCGATAATAATGGATTAGCGAATGTACCGGTGTTTGATTTATTACAAACTCGCACTATCCGTTATGATTTAAGAACTAACCAAGACTTTGAAGGTGCTATCTATGCAGCAACTCATGGTCGTGGTATCTTCAAAACTTCCAGCACTGCTGATTATGTTGGTATCGAAGATCAACCAGTGGTAGAAGCGGAAGCTCCAGATAATGCTTTAGAGCTTTATCCAAACCCTGCTACTACTCAGGTGAATGTTAAATTAAACCTTGAGAATCGTAGCGATATCAAAGTGAATATTCGCGACCTAAGTGGAAAGCTCGTAAAGGTT
>CATMQD010000087.1 GCA_950073045.1 uncultured Flavobacteriales bacterium
GTTCTGGGGCCATAACTAAACCTGGGGCCACCACTAAATAGTCATAGCTAAAACTGCCATTGGCCGCCGTATCCACTGAATTTTCTTCAGCCTTAATCTGAGTCACCCGATCTTTAATCCACTTTACTCCTTTCGGCATTACCGAAGCCATGGGTTTTGCCGTTTTCTGAAAACTAAAATCTCCAGCCCCCACTAAGGTCCAAGCGGGCTGATAATAATGTACATCACTAGGGTCGATAATGGCTATATCCATTTTAGAATTCGCCTTCAAAAGCTGGGCCGCGGTCATAATTCCGGCCGTTCCAGCACCGATAATAAGTACTTGATACTGATTTTTCATGGGTTTCAATTTGGTTAATTGTCGGTGATATTACCAAAAGGTTAAATCTTAATTGGTGACCCAAGGCACTAGCAATCAATAAAGCAGAGATAGCCATAAGCAGAAGAACATGTCTAAACCCCATATTTTACGGGCCTAATCCTTATAAATTAAAATCAAGGGGAGACCTAAAAAATTAATCACTTATAATTGCAGACCAATAAAATAATCATGCGAAAAACCTTATTCCTACTTCTAAGTCTCAGCTTTTTAAGCGCGCCCCTTCAAGCTATCGAAAATGATAGTCTCGCTGCGGATAGTGCGGCAATGGATAGCCTTATCCAAGACTTTATGGCCCAAATGTCGGCCTATAAAGAGTTTAAAGACAGCTTAGATAATTCTCTGCAATTTGAGAATGGCCAGGTTAATCTTCAAAATGGTTTGGCCACATTAAATGTGCCGGATCAGCTAATGTATTTAGATACCCGTCAGGCTAGTCAAGTTTTAACTGAGGTATGGAATAACCCGCCACAAAGCACCCTCATTGGCATGATGATACCAAAGGGTACTTCTGTATTAGACGACAGTACTTATGCCATTTTAATCAGCTATGAGCAAGAGGGCTATGTTGATGATGAGGATGCAGAGGATTTGGATTATGATGAACTCCTAGAAACGATGCAAGAGGATGCCATGACCAGCAATCCCGAACGTAGTCAATTGGGCTACCCTACTATCGAAATTATTGGTTGGGCCTCTCCTCCCTACTACGACTCACAAAGTAAAAAGTTACACTGGGCCAAAGAGCTTTCTTTTGATGGCGATAGTGAGCACACCCTCAATTATAATGTGCGGATTTTGGGTCGCCGTGGTTATTTAGAATTAAACTTTATCGGTGGACTATACCTATTAGATCAAATTAAAAAGGACATGCCAGCGATTTTAAAGTCGGTAGAATTTAATAGCGGAAATCAATATGGTGATTTTGATCCAGATATTGATGAAGTTGCTGCTTATGGAATCGGCGGACTAATCGCGGGTAAGGTTCTGGCTAAAGCCGGATTCTTTGCCTTAATCCTCAAGTTTTGGAAAATTATCGCCGTTGGCGCCGTTGGACTATTTGCCGGATTACGTCGATTCCTAGGGGGCAAAAAGAAGGAAGAAGAACAAAATCAAATAGAAGAGCCTAAGTCGGAAGATAAAGCTGAATAAAGGCTAGTCGGCCTTAAAGTGCTTGATTCGCTTGAGTTCGGCAATTCGTTTGCGACTAAAATCTTGATATTGGAAATATTCCGAGCCAGCATTGTCTAAAAAAGCCCGGTAATAGTTTAAGGCTGGATTTTTATCCAGATAAAACTGATCGTAATCGCGAGCTAGATAGTACAATATTAGTGGCGACTGTGTTTGCCGATAAACCGATTGATAGTAAGAAATAGCATCGCCATAGCGACCTTCTTCATCTAAACTTAGGGCCATGTTTAACTCGTAAACCGACATACTCTTAGAGGTGCCAGCTTCCATTGCTTTTTGCAGATAGGCTTGCCCTAAGTCATGTTGATTCTGCGCCAACTTACTCATTCCTAAATAGAAGAAAATTTGCTCCGGTTCTTGGCTAATTTCTAATGCCAATTGTAAGATAGTATCGGCTTGGTTAAAAGCTTTAAGATGATAATAAGCTATTCCGAGCGAACGCAAAACCAATAAACTGCTATCACCAAATTCCTTCAGTAAATGTTGGCCGGTGACTTGCACTCTTGGGTATTGTTTTTGACTAAAAGCAGAACGCAATTCTAGTTGGTGAAAAAGCTTAGAGTCTGGACTTTCGGCCCTATAAATTCTAATTAAGCTATCCGCTTGTGGATATATTTGCTGATTGAGATAAAGTAGTATGAGCTGCACCGCCGCTTCCTGATCTCTTTCACTTAATTCAAGACTTTTATTGAAAGCCGCCATCGCTCCCAAATTGCTTTCTCGCTTTAATTCAAGATAAGCCAGGAGCTTATAAAAATGGGGATTCAGACTATCCTGCTCAATCAAGTTTAAATAAAGCTTCCCGGCTTGGTCGTAATTATGAGCCCCAATCTCTAACTGCGCCCATGCTATTTGCGTTTGCACCGAATGGGGTTCTAAACGCAAGCAGTTTTGATAGGCCCTTCGAGCTTGTTTAAAATCTCCCAAACTGCGATAAATCCGAGCGGCCAAATTGTGATAGGTCAGTTCCGACTTTAGGCTATCGGGCAAAGATTCGAGATTCTCGGCTGCTTTTATAAATTGATATTGATTGATAGCTTCCTCCACCTCAGCAAAAGGACTATGCCCTTGAGCATGAGTAAAATGAAGGCTGAAAAAGAATAAAATTGGAATTAAGTGCGAGCGTCTCATCTCACAAAGAAAAGGAAAAAAGCTTTTCAACTAAACTTTTAGTTAGTCTTTAATCTTTTGATAATAGAAATTGCCATTGCGGTGAAGCAGTCCACCTTGATGCGGAGTAAAAACATCCCGAAGCTCCCCTTGCACTAATAAGCGTACGGAGTCACCATCAAAGGTCCAACGACCTCTTAAAACAAATGGTCCTTCCCCATCGAAGGTGCTCTTTTCTTCAAAACGACCAAAGCGTTTAAGCTCTAAAATACTGCTGCTTAGATTTAAGGGACTATCATTTAACAAATCAACCAAGTTACTATTTATCAGCACTTTGCTTAATCACACCATTTGTACTACTCATCATTTCTCTGATACTTTTTTCATGATAAAAAAGGTACTGCGTTAAAATCCAAGTATTTTAAGTTGTTTTTACAGCATATTCAGGGTTAAACTCTGTTTCATTTTTCCAAAGTGTGTAAATAAGTATTAGAAGTTTTCTGGCAACTGCGGTTACTGCTATTTTTTTCGCCGGTTTCTTTTGAGTTAGCCGGTTATAAAAGGTCTTCAAGTGAGGGTTGTGCCTTGTTGCACAAAGGGCTGGCATATATAGAGCTTGACGTATATAGCTGTTTCCCTTTTTACTAATCCTAGTCTTACCCTGTTTAGTTCCCGATTGATTGTGCTGGACGTCTAAGCCGCAATAACTCGCCAGCTGCTTGGCATTTTTAACTAAAGCAAAGGCATTAGTTTCGCCAATTACGCAGATTATAGTCATAAAACTTACTCCTGGAATAGTTTCAAGACGTTCTACCTGATCAGCTAAAAAGCTGTCTCTCATGACCAAAATCCTTAACTCTGCTTCCACTTCCATCAGTTGAGTTTCTAAAACCCTTATTTGCCTTTTCAAGCGTTTTATAATAGATGCTGGACATTGATAGCCAGAACCTTTAGCATGAAGCTGATTCTTTGTTGCGGTTACCTTTCTCTTGAGTTCTCTGTATTCGCGGGTAAGCAACTTCACCTCTCTCATTGCTTTTGAAGGAACATGCCACGGGTCCAGATCTCTCTCTAGCCCCATCCTTGCCAGCACTCTTGCATCCACTCCATCTGTTTTAGTCTTTATGTTATGACTCTTTGCAAAGTAGTTCACCTTGTTAGGTAACACTACAGAAAGCGCTAAGCCCTGGTCATGAAGCCAATAGGCTAGATGCTCGTAGTAAACTCCTGTGGCTTCCATCACATAAAGAACCTCATTTTTTGTGTTCTGCCTTACCCAAGATAATAGATCTTTAAAGCCTTGAGGGTCATTTTTAAACTTTTTCTCGCCCATGAAGATCTGCTCATCCGATTTCGTTGATAAACCAAGACAGCATTCTAGTAAATCCTTTGAAACATCAATTCCCAGGCAATCTTTTGTTACATTCATAATACATTTGTTTTAAAGATGGCAGAAAGCTTCTTGTAATCTATACTCGTATTTACACGGGATGCCAAAAAAGCTCCCTAAGTACTGCTCAGATTTTGAGAAGCAAAGAGAATGGGGCAGATTACTTTTTACGGTATATCACCAAGACTACCTTATCCAAAAACTGTCTCCCATTCTCGCTGCCATTACTCTCCAAGAAACTCAATTATTCGCTAACGTACGAGTATCCAAAAATTCTAGGAAGCTTAAAGGCGATTCTCCCTGCGGTCGACCGGTGATTCTCCGGGTTTCATGCTTTGTCACGGCTTTGCCGTGACGCAATCACGCCAGAGGCGGACACAGTTCCACTCTACGCCCACCTATCGCTGCAAGCTTCCCCCAAGCTCCGTAGCAACGATTTTCTTGTTAAGGTCATTATCGAGTTCCAAATTACGCCAGTACACCAAAACAGGATTTTCCTTCTTTTCCATTAAACCGATAATACTTAGCTTCACTCTTGCTTCGCTCTCTCAAGAAATTTTCAATTCTATAGAAGCAGGGTCTAATGCCGTTCATGAGCGGTTTATATAATAGTCGTCCGTATTTGAAAAATGAAATTGATTTTAAGCATACTAGCCTTAATGCTGATGAGCGGTTTAAAGGCTCAGACCTTCACCTATCAAGATTCAACTTTTAGCCTTGGGCAAAGCAAAACCCTTGCTCCATTTACTATTGCCTTGGATTGCGAATACATTGCATGTAATTCTGATATTATTGATAGCCTGGTAGACTTTCTTAAGACCCACCGTGAACTGAGCGTAGAAATTGAAAACCACACGGACACTAGGGGTTCTGAGCAGTATAATATTGAATACAGTCAAAAACTAGCGGATGAGATCGTAAAGTATCTAATCCAAAATGGTATTTCTAAAAACCGCCTAAGCGCTAAGGGTCTTGGGGAAACTAAACCAATCCATAATGATCAAGAAATAAGGGAAATGGACCAAGCTATCGACCAAGAGCTGGCCCACTTAAAAAACCAAAGAGTAGTAGTGAAAATCACGAAAATCAAAAAAGAATAAAAACCACCCTAAACCTGTAAAATGACAAAGTCGGAGCTAATAATTTTAAACCTTAGCGAGATTAGAAGAAGAAGCATAAAGCTTTGGGAAGGACTACCCCAAAACTTATATAATTGGAAACCGGATGAAAATGCCATAACCGCTCTAGGAATGGTTAGGCATGTTTTGGAAGCCGATTATGGATGGAATATCATAATCAATAAGGGTAGCATGGCTAGTTATCAAACACCCTGGAAAGACCGACCCTTGATTAGCCTTAATGATGAGCTAGACTTTGCCGAAAGTTACCGCAATACCTTTTTAGATAGTGTGCGTCGATTTTCGGATAAGGAACTAAGCGATACCGAAATCATTCATCCAGGTAATGGCACCAAAAAGAATTTTGGCGCCTATTTAATGCGCATTGGCTATCATGAATCGGTTCATGCTGGTCAGTTCCTTTCCTATTTAAGAGCGATGAACATCGATCGCCCGATGATTTGGGACTAAAAAAGAAAAACGCTGCAGGGAATAATGAGGCCGCCTAAACCACGATATCGCACTTATTAAAACTCAAGCCTGCTAGTCATTTACATTTGGTAAAAGCTGCCTTTAATTTCTGTTTCAGTAGGAAACAAAGGGCATTTGCCTCACAAATTGCTCCTCCTCAACTTGCTGGAGAATGAAGTCGGCTAAATCGCCGCGGGCTATTTTGGTTCCCGAATTAATTCCTACCCAACTTACCTGATAAGTCCCCTTGGGCGCCTCATTGGTAAGCCTGGGCCCCCGCACGATAATCCAATCCAATTCGCTCTTTTTCAAAACTTCGTAATGGGCAATGGCATCATTAAGGATTTTGGGGACCGTTATTTTCATGATGGTCCGAATGAGCTTATCTACAAATTTGGGCGCATCCTTTTCAGGAAAAGGCAAACCACCGCCCGAGAGGGAAATAATCTTCTTCAGCCCGAGGGTTTTCATGGCCGAAACGATATGCTTTGTACCATTGGTTTGCAGCCATTCTGGAGAAGCTTTCACATGACCAAATAAACTCACCACCACCTCACAATCTTGGATGGTTCTAGCCACGTCCTCTGAATTAAGAATGTCTCCCTCAATAACTTCAAGTTCTTGGTGACTGATAGTTAGTTTAGATGGCGTGCGCACCAGAGCCTTAAGGGAGTAGCCTTGAGATAAGGCCTTTTCTAAAAAAAGACTTCCGGTTTGACCAGTGCCTCCAAATAATGCAATTCGTTTTTTCATAATTACTAATCTAAATAGCGCTTAATTTTTTGGTCCAAGGTTTTAAAGGGCATAAAGCCGTGCGACACTAGTTCATAAGTGCCGTTTTTTAGGATAAATACACTGGGAAAGCCCCGAACAGAAAGCTGCGATGACTTTTGAAAATCTCGATAGGCCAATTCCTCAAATCTTGCTTCTTCCATTTGGGCGACAAAAACTTCGGAGTTTAAACCAAAAGCTTTTGCGAGCTCACCGTAAGTTTGGTAATCAGCAGGTGCTTTGCCTTCCCCATAAATAGCTTTTTGAATAGCGGCCGCAAATGCGATCTGTTTATCGACTAGATAGGTCTTGAAAACCGCCATAGCAATAGCTGGGGGAATAGAGCTGAAAATGGCGGTTCCCTCCTCCAGGCTACCCTTAAGAAATCCTTGTCCAAACTCCACACCCGTGGCTCGCTCTACATCCCGGTAGGCAGTCTTTATATATGCCGCCACCTCAGCAATCGGGCCAATCCTATCACCGATAACCATTCCGCCGGAAATAAGCTCAAACCCAAATTCAGCCTGGTATTTCTTCTCGATCTCTGAAATAACCGGTGAAAACCCGTAACACCAACCACATAGGGCATCGTAAACGTAGATTATTTTCACTGCAATGTTAATTTAAAGTTTAGGGCCACTAAGCCGAACCTAGCGCGTGTAGGCTAGCCTTATTGCTCCATTAATGAGGTAAAATTATCTACATTAGCGCTACTACCGTAACTATACAGTACTAACCTTTTTGTAAGTATGTCTGAAGAGAAGATTGTTGTAAGCGCCAGATGCCCCATCCGCACTACCCTTGAGTTAATTGGTGGTAAATGGAAGCTCATTATTCTACAACAGCTAAGCAGGCATGAGGAACTTAGGCTGAGTGAGTTAAAAAAATTGATTCCGGACATCAGCGAAAAAATGCTGATTCAAGAGTTAAAAACTCTGGTAGATGGCAACTTGGCCCTCAGGAAGAATTATGGTGAAGTACCACCGCGAGTAGGCTATTCTATTAGTGAAAAAGGAAAGCATATTGAACCGCTTATCGCAGAAATGGTGCGCTTTGCAAAGAATTACGAAAAACCAGATTAGAAAAGGATACGCCAAACCCCAAACCTCCAAACCCCCAAACAAAAATACCACTTCAAACCCTTTTTAATTTTTCTGCTCATTTTTTTCTACCCCTTTGTAGTTAGTTCTTTTTTCCTGATTTCAAATGACTTAAACCTCATCTACACACTATCAAATTATATTTGTTCTACGCTTTGTAAACATAATTCTACGTTTTAATTTTCGTTTTGGCACGGTAATGGAATACTGGTTTTTAGTTCGATTGATGCTTAAAGCCATAGCATCAATATTTAATAACCTAAATTCTATTTATTATGGCTATTCGATTTAAAGCGGTTCAACGTGTGAACCCATCTGATCAAAACGCAGCTCGTAAGTTTTACGCTCGAGCTACCACCAAAGAGGTAAAAGGTCTCCTCGACTTGGCCGACATCATGAGTGATGGGGGTACCATTCGAAGATCCGACATCTATGCGGTGCTCATTAGTTTGGTAAGTGCCATTACCCGTGAGATTAAAAGCGGTAACCGAGTTAATATGGGTGAGCTTGGCACCTTTTACCCCTCCATTAACTCGGAAGGCTATGAAACGGCCGAGGAGGTAAGTGCCAATGGCATTAAGAAGGTTAACCTTCGTTACCGTCCGGCTAAGGAAATGAAGAAGGTGTTACGCACCCTCGATTTCCAAAAAATCGGTGAGGCTGTTAGCGGCACCGACCCAGGGGGC
Organism: uncultured Flavobacteriales bacterium; assembly: GCA_950073045.1. Lineage (GTDB taxonomy): Bacteria > Bacteroidota > Bacteroidia > Flavobacteriales > Schleiferiaceae > Croceimicrobium. The sequence continues at coordinate 8,217 of CATMQD010000087.1, forward strand.
GCCTCCCCCGATCCTTCTGCCGGCTCTTAATTGAGCTAATACCCCCAAATTTCCGATCCCGGTCTTTACAGGCCGGGATCTTTTTTTGCCCTAAATTTTGCAGGAAAAACAGCTAAAAACTGCCAAAATCACCGCGGTGAACCGTACAAATGACCGCGGTCATTTGCCTAAGTGACCGCGGTCATTCACCTAAAGCACCGCGGTGACTTGATTCGATCAACGCGGTCATTTTGAAAAAGCACTTTTTTTCGGTTTTTGGGGTAAAGTGGAGCTTCATGCCGTCAATTTTAGCGGTAAAGTTCTTCTCAAAAGGCGGCTTTTGGGTGGGATTTGGGGGATTTTGCGTGGGTTCTGTTAGTGAAAATGGTGTGGCTGAAGGCTTAATTTTGTAGCGAATGAGCGAGTCAGAAGCCGTTTTTAATGCTAAAAAAGGGTGAAATGCCTGACTTAAACCCCCTAAGCACGAATCGACTAATCGACTACATACACTAACCCACCGTCAACCAAAGAGTAATTGGATCCTTCCCACGACATAAACCTTGCAGACCATTAGCCACTTCAGTAAAAACAGGATTTTCCCTCTTTTTTGCTTAACTCATAATAGCTAGCTTAGGCCACATTCTAAAACTTTAGATAAATCCTCCATCCTTTTAAGGACTAGTGCTCCAGAAAAAACGGTACTGGATTGCATCAGGTTTTACACCTTTCGGGTTTTGAGGAATTAGGTAGATAACGGGCTAAATGAGGCAAAATCGACAATAAAGCATCATTGAGAAACATCCACTTAAATGAAAGTATTTATATCGCATAGCAGCAAGGACAAACCTTTTGTTAGAAAGCTAAAGAAAGACCTAGAACTAAATTACATCGACTCTTGGCTTGATGAAGATGAGCTCCTTCCAGGGGATAGTTTAATGAACAAACTAAGTACTGCGCTGAAAGATTCCACGCACTTCATGATAGTACTTTCACCGAATTCCGTAGAATCTGATTGGGTGAATTACGAATTAGACAATGCCTTAAAATATGTTGAGGAGGAAACCCTTTCGAAAATAATACCCGTGCATTATAGAGAGTGTAATATTCCAGAAACTTTAAAACCTATTTTAAATATTGACTTAACAAAAGAAACGGTTTACTACAGACATGGAGAATTAGAATTCCTAGGAAACAATTACTACAATCTGCTAAAAGCATTAATTAGGAGTATTCAGAGTGGGAGCAGAGAGCTACTAGAGACAGATAAAAATGATATAACCGGTGAAAATGCCATCAACCATAAAGAACAGAACGAAATTTTTTCATTCCACTATAAGGTAATAGGATACAAAAGCGTTTCTAACTTCATAGCAAATCAAGTACCGGATGAAGCAAAGGAACAATACACAAAAAAATCCTTAGAAGACTTTAACCCAGTCTTACTTCCAAAACAATTAGAAAAATTTATAGGTAAAATTAAATTCGGAGAGACCATTAAATTTAAAAACTCCCATGGTGACATAATTGAGGGAGACTTTGCCAAATTTAGCACCTCAAATAACAGAATTGTCATACCACTCAGCATAAGAAATTTTTTGGGAATAAGGGAGGTTAAAATCTATAATATAAATATAAACACAGGGGATAAGTCCATATCAATAAAAGATATTTAAGTTAAATAAAAACTAATTTACATGATTTATCTCTAGCTATTTGGTTAATACCTTCACATATTCTTAGCAGGGGATATACTTCGTGACTTCGACCACAGTATCAAAACACTTATGGTCAGCACCGGCTTTTATAACACAAACCACCTGAGACATGACAGAAAAAGAGCTTCTTGAAAAAATAAACCAATCAAAAGACAAGTCCATAAAGATCACTCCTCGCGAGCTATTGAAATGTTTTGATCAAGAGCGCAGAAGTAAATTCAATATTCTTCGAATTAAACAATTCCTGCAAGAGAAGGAGTTAGTAACCTCACCCGATTTTCTTAATGTTTACATGGATGTAAATGTTGAGCTTAAGAAAAAGCCCAAGGCTAAAATCAGTAACGCCAACGAAGAGGAGACGGTAGATTATGACCCTGTTTCGAGAATTCAACTTCTTGAATCTGCTAACCGGTTTCCTGTTACTGTAAAGAGGGAATGTTCGATACAGGAAGCCACGACTCTAATGTTATTGCACGACTATTCCCAATTGCCTGTTATGAATGGAGCTCGTCAAGTACATGGCCTTATTACCTGGGAAACAATTGGCAACAACCTGATCCACGGAGGGGATAAAACACTGGTAAAAGATTTTATGAAAAAGGATGTTACCATTATCTCAGACACGACAACCCTATTCGACGCTGTAAAGTTCATAATCCAGAATGAAGTGGTCTTAATCAAAAATGACAAAAACGCAATTTGTGGACTAGTAACAGCTACAGACATTAGCGAGCAATTCGTGACAATTTCCGAACCGTTTCTAATTTTAGAACAAATCGAAAACCACATAAGGAAGCTTCTTGATGGAAAGTTCTCAATTGATAAGCTTAAGGAAGTTGCTAACGAAGAAGAACGGTCTAGTCGAATAAAATCTATTTCTGACCTGACATTTGGAGAATATATCCGCTTAATGGAGAGCCCTGAAAACTGGGAAGAAATGAACCTCAGCATAGACAGATCAACATTTGTAAAAAGGCTAGAACAAATAAGGAGAATAAGGAATGATGTAATGCATTTCCACCCTGACGGAATAGCTGAAAAGGATTTCGATATCCTGCGAAAGACATCCTCTTTTTTTGAAAGCCTTTCCGGGTATATGAAATAATTAGCATTTCAAAACTTTAGCTGTACCACTATAGGACAGGTAACATATCCAATTCAACACCCTTCCAAATAACGTAAGCCCAAGTAAACCCTCTCCCTTCCACACAATCCTTCACGATTATTTTTATACTCATACTATGAGATATCGAGTGTTTACACATATTTTAGTTCACTGAATCAAATTCCTCAATAATGAACCGAATCAAGAAGGTTTTAGAAGAGAAGGGAATCAAACAGATTTGGCTAGCGCAAAAGCTGGAGAAGAGTTATAATATGGTAAACTCTTACGCCCAAAACCGAAGACAGCCGAGCTTAGAAGACCTTTATAAGATTGCCGAAATCTTGGATGTTGAAATTGATGAATTACTGATAAAACGAGATCAAAATAATGAGCAATAACATTCTTAAACACGAATCAGACGTTTGGAAAACAGCTGACCTACTCATTGGAGCGGGAATAAAACAATCTGACTTTCCTAAATACATGATGCCCTTCTTTGCCCTTATAATGGTAGAAAGTAGGTTGATTCGTGAGTCAAAGAGACTGGAAGAAGAAATTGGTAAAGACAATATTGACGATTTCGTTGAAATGTTCCAACTCGAAGAACTTGGCTATAATGACTTTGCTATTCGAGAAGGTAAAACACTGAAAACCATTTGTCAAAACGACAAGACTTTTGATGTTGACTTCTACGCTTATATCAGAGCCTTTGACCCTGAAACCCGCTACCTACTTGGAGTAGACAAAGGAACAGATGAAGAAAAGTTCCTAGACATTTCAGGAATTGCAGGACTACTCAAGAAGAAAGACATACTCTTCGATACGGTTAAAGCTTGGAGTGAAATTGACCTCACTCCGTTCAACAACTCCGAAATAACCACCCTAGAAGAACACATTAAAAGAAAATGGGCAGATATATCGGCAGAAACCGCAGGGGAACAATATACCCCAGAAGATATCATTGACTTAATTACAGAAATCATCGCTTCAAAGATTGAGGACAATGGCAATTTCCTAACCATTTACGACCCAACTTGTGGCGGTGCCAACTTGCTTTTTGGCGTTGAAGATAAGATTCAGCAAAAGTTCAAGCGACCAACTAAGACCCATGGAGACGAATGGAACGACACCCTTTACGCTTTGGCGAAAATTGAAAGTCGTTTTAGGAATGATAGCGAGATTAGACATGGAAACACCCTAACCAGTATTTTTCATATTGAAAAGAAATTTGACATTGTAGT
>CATMQD010000088.1 GCA_950073045.1 uncultured Flavobacteriales bacterium
GATCCTCCGTCATGCTCCAGGTACTAAGGATTAAATGCGCAGGACCGATGCGATCCAGTAAATAACCAATCAGCTGGTGATTGCTCCAGTGGCCACGGGTGACAAAGTGAATTACTTGTTTCGTTTCCAGTCCAGGAATAACCGCCTCGAGAACCTTCCGCCCCCCTTCCATACTCAGGCGCTCTTGAGCCTGCAGACTAAAAGCCTGACTTTCGACCGCTGGCTCTTTGACTATAGGCACAGCTTCAAACAACATCTGCCAATTGTTTATCTAGTTGGTTCAATTCCTTTTGCCAGTCTTGGCAAGCCAAAGCCTTTTTCGGATCACCCTGGTGTTTGGAGAGGTAGGTACGCAGATTATTGCGCCGTTTGAGCATTTGGGCTTTTTCGAGCACGGGCTCCAATCCTTGTTCCTGGTATTTATTAGGCAACACTACTTTATTTTCTTCCCAGTAGTTTAGGATCCGCCAGATCTCTTCGATTTCCGACCAGGCATTCTGCAAGGCTAGTTTAATCTCAAAAGCTTGTTTGCGATCGAGGTTATAAGTGGCATCTAAAAGCGGGTGTAAGTGGTTAACTTGTGCATAGAGGCGGCGCTGCTGCTGATAAGCAGGAAGTAAGGTATCAGGGTAACTATTAGACTCAGCAACAGGATTCAATGAGGTTAACCGAGCTTCTTTTTTAATCTCATCCTTCGACTTCAATGGCTTTACCAAAGCCAAAATCTCCTGCTCCAGCCTTTGACAATTGTAAAAACTTTTACCTTTAGCCAACAAACGCCAGACCAATGATTCCCCCTTCACATTCCTTAGAATTTCTAGGCCCGTATCATAGTGCTTGGCGCTTTGTAGCCATTCCTGTGCTTCCATAAAGCGAAGTAGATGAATGGCAATTGCTGAATAAAGGACACATGTGTTGCTGCTAATGCAGAGCGCCTATTTATTGCTTCTATTTTATTTTAAAAGAAATTTACTACTACCCACCAAACCTCGTTCAGATCTAATTGTTATGGTATATAGACCTCTGGCAAGCCCCTGTGTAGCTATTAAATGATTATTCCCTTTAATCTCGGAATAATAAACTACTTGACCAAGGCAGTTTACGATTCTAACCTCCTCCATCGCCGTGCCGCTAGATACCTCCAGATAACTGCTAGCTGGATTTGGAAAAAGAGAAAATAGAGAATTCGAAATCGTTAGTTCATTCCTAGATAATGGGCTCTTTACAAATAAGGGATTATTACCTTCTAAATCAATCTTACCAAGAATGGTCTTATCCGACGGCCTATATTCTTGTATGTTAAAATAGACTTCACCTCTTTTAGAAATTCTTGCTTGATTAAAATATAAGGGCACCCATTCATTATTGGTTTGAATATCATACAAAACTTGGCCTGTAGAATCAAATAGTGCCAATCGAACCCCCTCCAAATTCCTACCATTTGGAGGAAAGTTAATAATCGAGGTGACCATTAGATAAAATCCATTTTCGGTATATATATATGAACTTGGCACCGTTTCATAGCCTAAAATGTTAATGTAAAACTTAGTCCTGAATGAAATACTCAGAGAGGAGTTATTTGCATAATCATATAAAACCAAGCTCTTCCTCAAGGTCGTATCCCTCATATCTCGGATACTTGTTTCATTGAGATATAATATTCTATCACTTTCTTTACTTGTACCAACGCCACCAGGTTTAGTTGGTACTTTCACATACTTCGAATTTGAAACGTTCAAAGTAACAGTGTCAATTGACAAGGTCGCCTCCTCAAGGAATGGGAAACCGGAGATTGGGTCAATAAATGAATTATCGATGCGTATAAAATCAACAATTATTTTCGAACCATCAATCAAAATATTCTTCAAAGAATAAGGAGGACTCTTTCCATCAAATAAAGAGTCGTTCAAATACTGTTCTAAATCAAGAAACTGCAATTCAGAAGCATCACCAAGATCTATCTTTTTACAAATCAGCCCCTCACCAATTTTGCGAAGCCAAACCTCGGAACCTGCTTGAGCGCCAGTATGTTCAATTACCTCCCAATCCCCTTCATAAATAACTAAAACAGAATCCTTGGAAGTAACCCTAAGGCTAACGGAGTCCTTTTGCTCAGAACCACTCAAAGAGCGATTTCGTACTAAAACTCGATCTTGATTCGGAAAAGAAAAAGTTACGCTACTGTAAGAATTGTTAGACACAGAAAGCTTTCTAGGAGCCGAGGTTCTTAAGTAGGACCCATCTAAGGGGTTAATGTCTGCCTCGATAGCTCGCGAACCTGAGTACAGAAGTCCATTATATATTGCAGATCCAAAAATACAGACATTAGTATCACCGTAAGTACTAATTTGAAATGGTTCCCTTTTAACCGAAAAGGTCGAATCATGGAGATTAATAATATGAACCTCCTTTGTCCATTGACCTGAAACGGTAAAAGAGGCAATTACCATAAACAATACAAAGATATACTTAAGGAATATCGTTTTATACGGCTTTATCATAGCGACTTAATAATCTTATCTATGAAAATAGTTTCATTTTGACTCACCAACTGAATTACATATACCCCCTGAGGCAAGCTTTGTAAATTTATCTCATGTTTGGCGCCTTCTAATTCGCTCTTAAACACAACTCTTCCATCCAAAGAACTTAATAAGATTGAATAATTGTCTTGTTCATTAAAATTATCGTAAGAAACTGTGACCTTGCTCTGAACAGGATTTGGGTAAACATCAATTGCATCTTCAACATCATCCTCGACAACTCCAATAGGAATAGTTGGAATTGAATATACATGACACTTAAAAATATCATGAATACCTGTAAAAGGTTCAGTAGCAGGAGAGGTTCGAAGACTAAATGATCCAAATTGGCTTCTCATACATGAGTACTTAAACCAAGCATTTGCAACGTGTTTTATTTCTGGTGTTATTGATGAGTGATAAAGTTTAAAGTCATCTCTATATTGATTTGCGTATTCCCATTCCACAATATTATAACGATTTCCGTTTCCTAGCCAGGCTCCCATGAGATTTTCACCACAAGTAGGCTCTTCTGCACTATGAAGTGGGATAACCCTGAAAGGTTCCATAGTACTGTAAGGTGGTATCCAAGTATTGTCATCAGCTAGTTCAATAAGTCTATAAACATAGTCATCAGCTGAACTTGGGTTTGGAATATTTAGCCCATAGCTGGGTAAAGCCGTAGTTAAGTTATTGCTAGAAAAATGAGTATTTGGACCAGATGGATCCCATGTTCTATAATAAACCAAAAAAGTCCCGGCTGTTTTATATCTGGTTCTTTGTCCATAATAGTTCGTAAAATCAAAAATATCAATTGCTGGATTTGGACCAGTATAACTCAATAGCTCTTTATAATACTTTGCTGTGTACCCCGAATAATAGCCAGATGGTGGTGAAGAAAGAGCCAAATTCTTCGTGTAAGCGAGATAATCAAAAACTTTCCAAATCGGAGCAGAATTAGATTTTTGATCGTTAAGATATTCCAGCATCTTAAAGTGATCCTCTACCATGGCCCTGAAAAAGTCATCTCTTTCTGAATGCGTGGCGCTGGTATTATAGAGTGCATTGGTCTCTAAGAACGGATTTGCAATTTCATTAGCACCATTTGGATTTCTTGTAAAGGTAAGGTTTGAATTGTGGAAATTCCAGAATTTCGGATTTGTTGGATGGGCAGGATCGTGCATAAACTCTGAAAGGGTCATGTGATCACCATTCTGGTCCAATTTATGCAAGTTCCAAAATTCATGCTCCAAGACCACCAAATTTATCTTATCTGAGAAGTCATAATTCCATCTTTTCAAACCGTTCAGTGCATTAGTAACCTCACCGACCTTGTACTTGGAAGGCCCAACAACTAGCCCGATTGAAAGATCATTCGGACTTTGGTGCGCATAATTTAAGAATGCCTTTAGGTCTTTAATTCTCTGGTCTTGACTGGATATTGTCCCATAAACAGCCAGTAGTTTATCAACATCATAAAGAAAAATGATATCCGCATTCATTGATTTAACATCACCGATTGTTGTTGTCCAATTCTTCATATTACTTCCCGAAAGACTGTTATTGCTAGGATTAAGCATTTCGTCGATGTAAATAATTCGCGGAATATCGCACGAAAAATTCCAGTTGTTAGGAGCATTCACAGTCAACACACCTAATATGTAGGAGTTCCCGCTATTTACAAGCCCATACTGCGTATTATGACCAGCGGTATAAGCAGATACCAAATCTTTAGTAATCAATAGAGATGAATTCCTTTCATTTGTTTCACCTCCATCAGTCTCCTCCATAATAGTATCAAGATTAAGCGTTAAATGAGAAACATAGTTGTTGTAACCACCTAAGCCCTTATTATTTCGAACACCTGCAGCGATAAAACCGTCTCCGATTAATCCAATATCCCTAAACTTTTCCACTCCTACGAAGCCAAGACGTTTAATATTTATAGGTGAAAAGCTTGGATCAAGCTGCATGATCAGTGCATTAGTATCACTCTCCTCATCTACCTCGTATCCTGCTGCTGTGTAAAATCCTGAGACCGAATCCATCACAAAACCATATAAAAAATGTTGATTATACGTATTAAGCGAGTGATTTCCAGTTATTTGCAATGAATTAGGATCAAATGAAATATGAACAGGACTTTTAGTTATTTGATCATTACCAATTGTCGCTAAAACGCCTTTCATGAGTTCTAATTCACTGCACCAAATCCGACCACTACCCATTGTAAAACTGGGTGAAATCGCCACTAATTGACCAGACAAGTTAAGTTTCAGCACACGAACACCAAAAACACCGACCCCCAGGTACTCGTTGGCCAGTACATATAAATGTGAGTTAAAAAAACGAATATCCACTGGGGCCAAGCCATTTTCTTCGTTTTGATGAACATAAGTCCATAAAAGGTTACCTGTTGCATCAAAATACCTCACCTTCAATACATCATTCTGATAAACCTTGGAAAATTTGCTAGGTATAAAATTTGAAGTTTGTAATTCTGAAATAGCAAAATTCTCTATACCCACCATAGCAATACCTGTACCTACTTCATCATAGTTAGGTGACCCAATTACCTTTCTTTTAAGCAGCTTACCTCGATCGTTTGAGATGTAATATACCAAGTCTTTACTTACCGTCTCTTCTTTGAGTGTATCTTGCCAACCAGTGAAATAAAATTGACCTGCTCCTTCTGCAATATCGATAGCCTCTTCATCGTAATTCGATCCATAGCCCTGTGAAAAAAACTGACCAATATCGATCTGGAAATTTTCAATTTGTGCCAATAAGGAAACTGGAAGCATTAAACATAACAAGAACTTTAAACTCTTCATTGTTGGTTGATTTAAAGCACTGATCAAGTAAATTACGCAAAGTCAGAAGTAATCAGTCAAGCAGCACTAGGTTATTAATTCTGGGAAATTATAAAAAAAAATACACAAGCAAGAAATTGTAAGTCAATTATTTCCGATTTGGAAGCATGATTAATGTACTCTTAATAATCCTCAACACAAGCATGATATTCACTCACAAAATCACCTGAAACAAGAGATGTAATCTTATTTAATCAATTCCACAAGAATTAAACGCTCATCAATATTTTATAAACATTACTTATTATATTCGCACCGTTACACGGTGGTCGCGAAGTCCCGTAAATATTTCGCATTTAAAATAAATCCAGGGTGGGATAGGAATACCCAATACTATCCGCGAAAGTCAGTTCGCTGACCGCCGTGTAACACACCCTGGTATTTTTTAATTTCTAATACACCAACTATGTTACACGGTGAAAAAGAAGGGGCTAAATCTATCAGCCCTAAAGAGCTGCAGCAGCAAATGCGCGTAGCTGTCCAAGAGGCTACGGCCAATTTTAAAAGTCCCAGTGACTCAGCTATCGAAGCTTTTATGCGCTATTACAGCCAAAGCAAACAAGAGGACTATCGTAAATCAGAAATACTGGAGCACCTCCATGATCTGGACCCCTCGGCGGTAACCATTAACCATTTAGCCAGTTTGCAAGATGCAGAAGCATTGCAAAATTGCGCAACCCTCTTAGTTGACTATGCGGTCCGCTATGCGGATCTCTATCTAGATGAAGGTGAAACACCGCGAACGATGGCGGCGATAGTTAACCTGGTAATTGCGCTTGCGGTAGATGCTAGGATGAAATAAATGGAAAACCCCGGTCGGATGATCGGGGTTTTTAGTTTTTAAATTATAACAGAGTTCCAGGTATCCATGATGACCCTAAGCTTTGTTTGTCTTTCAACCTGCACACCTTTTCTTTCAAATCGCTCCAAGCCTTTTCTTATGACTCTGATTCTTTCTTTAACCTTGGAACTTTCAAATGTATTAGCAAAGCCCAACTCCGATAAGTGGTACTTATCAAGCTTTAGAAATAAAATTATTGCTCTTAAATCATCTTCTTCTAAGTATATAAAGTCTTCTAATTGCGCCGTACTATTTCCTGCGGTTATGGTTAAATGATCTAATCGAATAAACTTTCTGGAAGTAGGATTTAGTTTAAAGGTCTTCTTACCCCTATCCAATTCTTCTTCATTACTAGTACATATAAGACCATTTGACAAAAATATTGTCTCTAGATCTTCGCTTGCCTGATATTTTTTCATCTGTCTTGCAATTTTACGTTTTTAAAATAATTAGCATCAACATTGTATGTAAAAGAGATGTACAGCTTATCAAATCACACTCGTTTAATCGGCGCTTTACTATATCCCATTACAGTTCCATGCTAATAGCGAATTGTGATTGGTTTATGGCTGAAAATTAGATAAAAAAAACCCGACTAAAAGCCGGGCTTTGGTACTATTTTATCGATCAAAATTATAAAACACCCTTTATTACCTACTCATTAAGGAATAATACCCCCTCTTATCGCCTTTTGTACCTCTATTCTCTCTCAGTAAATAAAACAATCGTGAACTTCGAATCAATGTCCCCATTCGTGTATATAAGGCTGTTAATGTAAGCGTAATCTGAGTTTGGGATCACTTGATCAAAAGTACGCAGATATTGTCTTTTATCTTGTGAAATGTTGGCTGGACTTGCGATATCATAGACATCATCAATTATCGATACTCCTGTGTAAGTGATCGGTTCTTCAGGTTTATCTGAAATTACGATCAGTTTAATGACCCTATTTTGCTTTAAGCTAGTCAATTTACCACCGTTCGGGGAAATTTGTTTATCTGAAGAGCTCTTTATGCGTGTAACCTTAATATTATTTGGAAAGTTCCCAATTCCCCAGGTACTTATCTGTTCCAAAGTGTATCCATGGTTCTTTTTTCCAGGCAATAAATATTTAACACCTAATACAGAGTCAATATCAGAGACTAGGCTATCATTTTGCCCTTTGATAAACTCTTCTTGAGATTTAAATTTTTTATCTACAAATTTCTCAGTTGTTAGACAGGAAGAGGCTAGAAACAGTATAGTACCTAGTACTAAATAAGATTTTCTTAACATATTGTTTTTCAAGTTGATTAGTATCCAAATATACTTAAAACCAGCTAGTTAATGTTATGAAATCTTTAACAAAAAGCCCGACCAACTGGCCGGGCTTTCAATTAACCTTTCTCTCCTTTCCTGGATTTTCGTTTTTGCTGCAGGTAAGGACAACCTGCTGCAAAAGCTTTATCCGCTTGCTCCTTTGTAATATTGCGGAAATCGAGCTTTTCGCCTTTAAAGATAATTACACCAGGTGTAATTCCTTTAAGGGTATAATAGCGACTAATATGTGGACTTAGTTTATCCAAATTAGTTTGCCGCAACTAAGGGAATGACTCCCGTGTAAAGCTTTTTGTAGTGGATAGAGGTAATGGTAAGGGTATTACCGCGCTCTCCACCTTCTTGGGTACCGGTACCAAAATTATTGGTAATGGTGGCTCCATTGTCTTCTTCGCCTAATTGCACGACTTGACCGTCAGGTAAAGGAACAAGTACAATGTGCTTTTCAGCTCGAGCTTTTCGCAAAAGTCCTTCTTGCGCTGGAGAGAGATTCGGGATAAGACCGGTAAAGGTGAACTTATCAGCATTACCGCGCACCGCGCCCTGGTATTCGCTGTTCAACTCATTTTTATTGAGCTCCAGCTCTACCTTGAAGAAACGGCCTCCAGCCTTAAAAGTATGGTCTGCAGAGATCACCGCCACGTCCTCCAGATTGGCAGCATCGATCCCTCCTTCCTTTTGAATCACATCAAAGGTGTTTAGAGGCGCAAAATAGAATGCGAGTTTGGTTCCACCGGGATTATCCTTAGCTGGAGCTAAAACATCTGTATAATCTGCCATGCTTAGGAGTTTACAGGTTTAAGAATATTCTGCCCCTCCAGTTTCAGGATCTCGGCCACCAGGCTTTCATTTTGCTTCAGGTCGCCAAAGCCAAGTTTTTGATTCTTAAAACGGAAGGAAGGGCTAACCACTTGGTAGCGCTGCTTTTTATGGACCAGGGATAAAATACCTTTTTTCTGCTCCTCCTTTTCTTGGTTCAGGGCATCGATGGTGGCATTCATGTCCTCGAGAGTAGCCAAAAGCTCCTCGTTTTCTTGACTGCCTTTAAGGACCAGCTCCACGAGCTCCTCCTTAGTTAGTTTTTGTAATTCGGTTTTTGTCATGCCTTTAGTTTTTAGAAAAGCCCCGCCAAAAGAGGCGGGGACTTTTCGGGCTATTCTCCGGTTTCAAATAAATTAAGCTTGGTCGTTTAGGTAGAGCGGCTCCAGATCGGCAATTTCAAAACCGAGTAACCACTTAGCCGAGGTAAGGTAACCGTGCACAGTGGGCACAATCTTACCAATGTTAGGGCCACCGGTACCTCTTAGCGTGGTACCTACGCGTAAATTGGAACGCTGCACATCCACAATAACCCGGTTGCTGTTTTCTAACCAGCTCACTGGAACTACCTCCCATTTTTTATTGGATCCATAAATGTATTTACGGCCGTCACCACTACTAGAGGTATTAGTCGCACCAAATACATTTTGCTCATGCTTCACATAATTCCAATAAGTGTCTTCACTTACCAGGAAGGCTCCGCCTTTTTTACGGTGAGCTGGAGTCATGTTTTGATACATAAGTTCCATTTTATCCAGGGCATTGGAATTGCTAATCGCTCCAGTAGCAATAGGGCTAATATTGCCTGCAGTAATTTCATCGGCGAAAATCTTAGCCGGTCCATCAAAGCAAACTACACCATTGGCCTCTTCCCATTTTGCTGTGTGAGAAGCTGGAGACTCGCCCGCATTGGTATTACTTAAGCATTTGTAAAAATTGCTGTCCGTAAACTTCACATAGTCACCAGCCGAATAGGTTGCTGCAGCACTAAAGTCTTCAGCATCCGCATGAAACTCACTATGGTAAAAGTTATCATTGATCTCGCTTTTCAGCTTTTCCATTTCTCGCTCCCAGAACCATTGGGCAAATGGGATTTGTACTGCACCAGGTGCAATCATATCTGCGAGGAAGGATTCAATTAGCTCTTCAGGAACAATCTTAAACAGCTTCATACAATCGTACACATAGAGTTTACGACCACTTAAGCTACGCTCTTTACGACCATTGGTATCCACGTCTAAGTCGAGGGGACGCATTCCAGCTTTAGCTGTGAACTTGGGCATAAGCTTACCGTGACGGCTCACATTGCGATCTACGGTTAAATCGGTAAAAATGTCTAGCCCATTAAGCATTTGCATTAAGAACTTACGATCATACTTACCGGCCCATTTAGCGATCGCTTCCACATCAGTAACTGCAGGTGTGGCCATAGCCGTAATAAGGCCTGCAGAGCTGTCACCAGTTGCAAAACCAACGATGACAACACCGATACAGGTGAGGATAAAAAGTAGATTTTTCATTTTTAAAAATTCAGGTTTAAGATTCGATTCCAAGTTCTGCACGTAGAGCGCTAAGCTCAGTGTCAGCCTGAGAGGTTAAGGTCTCACTCTCGCCTCCATCTCCGGTGGCATCACCATGCGCACCCGACTGAGGATCGGCACCACTTCCTTTTTCCAAAGCAGAAACCTTATCCTCCAAGTCCTTGATGGATTTATCGCGGGCGATCACCTGATTCTCAAGATCAGTCAGTTTTTGCTTGTCATCAGCAGCCGCCTGCAGCTGATCATTAAGGGCCTGCAACTGCTCGGCAGTAGGATTATGCTCTTGCTCTGCCTCAGAGGTAGCGCTAAGACCAAAAGCCGCTAATAGCGCGGTTAGTTTGTTTGAGATTTTCATAGACTCATCTTGATTTTTAATTGGCTCAGATGGAGCAGGTTTAGGTTTAAAGGATTCGAAACTATTCTTGAGGGTATTTTGCAATTGCTTGAAAAAGCCCGCCTGGGCTTCTGGCTGCTTTTGGAAAAGCGCCATTACTTCTTGATAGGAAAGGCCTTCATACTGAGCAGCGACTTCGGAGCGCTCTTGAATCACTTCATCAACTAAGCCTAGATCTTGAGCTTCATCCGAGGTATAAAAATGATCATCATAATTCATGATTTCATTTTTCACCTCCTCTAGCGTTTTACCAGTTTTGGAGGCTATGCTTTTAGAGAGACCTTTATCCACCGCCTTCATCATTTTGAGGCTGTTTTCAATATCTCGAACATTACCCCAAGCGCCACCACTGCAGCAATGCAACATAGTGGTGGTGTTTTCATAGGCATAAACCTTTCGGCCCGACATTAGCACAATTGCACCCATGCTGTAGGCAATACCATCATTACGGGTATCAATGGGCTTAGCGTTAGAATCTGAATTTTGAGCGATGATGGCATTATGAATGGCTATGCCCTCTACAATGCTTCCACCTGGTGAGTTGACTGCTACAAGAATGCTCTCGCAATCGGGATCATTGTTGGCTTCCTCTAAATCTTTGCGAAAGCCTTTAGCAGTAATGCCAGAATCGTCCCACCAGTTTCGGCCGAAGCGATCGTAAAGTAAAATTGTGCGTTCCATTTGCGAAGGGTAAAAATTCCCTACGCAATAATGGAACGGCTAATAAGGCAATTATAGGACTACAGGAAGTTTACGCGGCCTTGTGAATCCAAGGAAAAACGGGAGTTTTGACCGTTTGAGACTACCAATTGACCAGCTGCATTTAGGCTGAAACTTTCTTTAAGATCTCCGGCATAGATAAGTTGACCTTGGGCATTAAGACTAAACTGGGGTAGCGTAGGTAAAACCAAAAAGCTGCTGGGTTGAGTATGTGTACCCTTAAAGCTCAATGAAAAACCTATCTGGCCACCATAGGTTTCAGTTTTAAAACTGGTTGTAAGGCGAAGGGGTTCACCAGGTGTATTCAAAAGTTTATGATTCCCCATGTGATCGCGGTACTTGACCAGCAAATCCAAGTGCCTAAGCCTTAACAAAGCTTGACGGTTCGCCAGTAGATCCGCTGGGAGCAAAGCAGATAAATCCTTTTGGTAAAGAGCGCCATGGTCCGTTTCCGTTTCCACTTCCTCATAGCTAGCGCTTTCAGATAGAATGGGAAGTTCTAGCCAAGCATAATTTGGGTGAAATGAAATCTCCATTTCAGGTATCTGGAGATCATTTACTGCAGGGAAGGAATCTATACCCAAAATAGGAATACACTGGAGAGAATTGATTCCTCCTACTAGGGCCTTATTTGGGTATTGGAAAGTGCTCATATAATCGGACTGGACTTCACAAAGTTTTTAAACTATGCGCTGTAACTGGGATTGGCCGCTTTTACGATAGCGGTAATAGGCTTTTCGGAGTGCATCAAGCGACAAAACCGCTCGATCATCACTGTATTTTGCGATGAACCGCTCTATTTCAATAGTCATTTTACCACCTTTTCTTTGCGCCTCCCCACGGGAATAGATTAGATCCAAGCGCGAAAAAAGCTCCTTATACATCAGCGTTTCAATCATGCTTTGAAAACGCTTTATGTTGGTGGGGGAAATGATTAACCAGGTACCCCGTCCATCATAACTTTTACCCAAGCGATCCTGCACCGGTACGGAAATTTCTAAAAAACAATCGTCTTTAGGTTTCGGCATAGGTTTATTAGAAACCTCAATTACTCCCATAAGAAAAGCGCCTAATGCCTTATTCGCGTTAATTTTAATTTCAGCACTTTGAGACTTAAGCTCTTTTTGGAGATAGTTCATTAAATGAGCGGGCAAGGGGATTTGCAGAATTATTCTTCTATTCATGATTATGATTTCAATTAGCGA
>CATMQD010000089.1 GCA_950073045.1 uncultured Flavobacteriales bacterium
CATCATATTGAAACTGAAAAACCTGCTGCCCATTTAAGCTATATATAGCCCCTTCTATGGCCTTGCTTGTTTGGCCCCAAACCAGTAAGTCTGTTCCTTTCAAACGATATTGAAGCTTACTACTTTCTGGAGAATTTAAATTCAAATTATTAGGATGTTGATTGTTTTGAAAGTGGAGGATAAAGCGACGCGGATGCAAAGTGTCGTGAATAAAATCATAGGGGGCTTTATTTAAATCATGCCACTCGTTCATTAGCTTATCCTCTAGAAAATAGCTCAACGACTGATGCATTAAACCGGTGCTTATTTGAAATCGGTATATACGATGGTGATTGGACGTATTAAAGCTTAAGGGTAGCTGCTTGGAATGCATTCGACTAGGGTCAAAATCTAGTGCATTGATTCCTAAGCTTTGGCCATCAACCTCCATTGCCAAAGTGGGGGCAAAGCTGCCATTAGGCCTCTTAAACGCATCCCATTCTGCATCCAAGCTGTCATTTGTTCCGGGAATAAGTCCGATGACAATCTCATCATTAACTGAACGGTTATGCAGTTCCGACACAATAAGCTGAAACCGATCAATCTGGCTAAAATTAGTTTTATAAAACTGATGGTCATCAGAGCTAGCACAGTGTGTTAGCACGTTTAGGCTCGAGCCTAAACTCGGATTTGGACCACTAGCTTTAACCCAAAAGCCCTGCATAGGCGCAATTAATGGACTAATGAGATCGCCAACCAAAGGAGAATAATGCAAATACTTAGCTTTAGAAGGATCCCAAATACTGAAAGACGATAATAAATCGGAGGTATTAATTCGGGAAAAATCCAAGGGGCAAGCAAAAGGGTTAGCAACAAGATTCCATCCATCTTTATTAACATCATTCGATGTGCCGTTATTAGTCAAGCTTGGTGGGCTTATTTGTTCGGGTAAAGCGCCCGCACATTCCACCACCGACTCGGCTTCACTTATCCCATAATTGCCAACCCAAACAACATAACCTTTGCCTTCAACATTTGCCACAGCACTTCCATCTCCAGAGCCTACAGGGTCTTGCCAAGAACCACTACTTTCATCCCAATAATAAATATTTCTTGTATTGGCGTGTACCGCAGTATTTACCGTCCCAAAGGCACTTAGTTGGGCATTATTGAGGGGTAATCCCATGTGCGTCCAACCAGATGCAGCCACATATTGCTGCACCCTTGTTTTGGCTTGAGTCTTTCCCTTGAAAGACGCATAACCCGTAGAGTCTGCCAGAAGGATTAAGCTGTCCTCTAAACTTAAATTGTTCGAATCGCAAATGAGGTAGGCCCCAGGACTAAGCTCTACCCGGTTGGCAGTCAAAGCGTTACCCACCACTACTTTTCCGGATTTAACGTACAAATTATTCGGTAGTCGATCTACATGAAAACTGGCAGACTTAGGGGTTTCTGGAGACCAGGAACCATTATCGTAGGTGTAATTGAGTAAGCCTCCTGAGCCATGACCATCGCCTCTGCCCCCTGTATATTGTGCAAAGAGTAAGCTGTTGCAACAAATAAGGATGAATACAATTAGATAAGAATACTTCATAATACTTTTTTTAAGATTAAGGTGCTTGTCGAACGCCCCGCCCCCCACGAGCCGGACCTCTCTGATTTAAATCGGTAGCATCCGCCTCATCAATTAAAGGAGGGCTGCTTTTATAAGGATGGCTAGAAGAAAGCAATGCCGTCATTTCCCATTTATGCGCCAAATAGCCTTCAATTTTTCGTTTAAGATCGGAGGAAGTGAGAGCCACGTCTAGCAATATTAGTTCACCCATGCGGCCCGAAAAATGCTGCGCACTGTTAGTAATGCCTTTTCGCAATTCTGCGCCAATTCCAAAGCTGTTAGCGAACTTGAAAGGGCTGCGAGAACCGCTAGATATATCGAAGAGGTTTGCTCCACCGTTCATCCCTATGTACCAATTTGAATTATTCTTAAGGTTGAAATAAAACAGGTTTGCCGTTCCGGGGCTTATCGAGCTGATACTCTGCGAAGAAGCGGCTTGACGATCCGTATATACCCCAGGTGCCGTGCCTTCTAAAACGGTGATAACTTCGCCGTTTAAGGCTCTAGTAACCGAACCAAAACCAATTCCATTGGAGACGTGATCGCCTACAGGACTAAGAAAAATTTGCGATGAGCTTTGGCTTGTGATGGCATTGGGTTCGTTAATTAAGACCAAAAAAGAAGCATAGGCATCTTGCCCCAACCCTGTAGTCGTGTACAGGAAATCCTGATCGAAACTGAGATAGCTTAATTCGCTGTGGGTGGGGTCGGCGACTAAACTAGGTTGATTTAAACCTGTGCTGTTCCAGAGGTGATGCAGCTGGCCACTCTTATCCAAAAGGCTATCCACAGTACTGAGGGATCCCTGGCTATAAACCGTATTATCATCGGCAGGGTCGTACCAAGCAAGAAGGTTATCCAAGTCTAGAGGACTAAAGTAGTTACGTTCAGAAACCGCGCGGGCTCTAGTGTTGAAACCACCGCCTCGGTACATAAGATCAGAAGACCAGCCACTAACATCGCTATTGCCGTTTTGGTCTAAAGTGCCGTCGCCTAATTGTGCTGCAAACAGGGGACTACTATAGCTTACTGTAAGTTCTTCAAGGTTTCCGGTGAGATCCAAAATTCCGTAGTAGCTAGCCCCAGCGGTTTGCCTGCCCGTATTTGAATTATGGTTTGCAAAAATGCCGACCCGGAGTGGTCCGTCGACACTAGCAGAAGTCTCTTTAGTTAAGGCATTGCCGCCAACACTGTTGTAATTTGTAGAAATGATCTCATTTGCTTTCGCAGAGTTGATCAGGCCATAGTCTGATGTGGCATGAAGTGGACTTCCCCAAGCAAATTCTCCTCGGACCGGTGCTTGATCACCACGGCAGGCCTTCTCGTATTCCATTTCCGACATCGGCCGTAAGGCAGCCCAATCGAGATAAGCCAAAACATCAGAAGGGCTTAACCAATTACAAGCTGTATTAGCGTAATCATCATTCGAAAGGCTAGCATCACCGCTGCCTTGCCAAGTGAAGTTGTTTCGATTAACCAGAGCATCATCACCCTTGCCAGAAGACGCGCTTATATCCCTAACTACTTTTTGAGCTGCACTGAGCGTATTAAAGAAATCTAGATATTGTCCTTGGGTAATCTCATATTTCATACAGTAAAATGCCGCATAGCCGTTGGGGTAATTGCTGTTGGTGGGAGGACCTGCATTAGTCGGATGACCACCGGCTTGGCCGCCTAAAGCTCCTACACCGCTCGGGTTAATCTGGGCATTGGAGGTGTTAATAGTGGTGAGCTCGAAATAGTTAAAATCTACATTTCCATCTCCAATCGCAAAGCTCCCTTGCGGAACATATACCATTTCAATAGCAAAGATCATGAGCTCTACATCGTCATCATCTTGCACCCCATCCAAACCATAGGCCCACTGTAAATAGGTACCAGAGGAGAGGGAAAGGTTTGAGCTCGCCGATTTTGGGGTGGCGGGATAAACAAAAAGCCCTTTTCCATCGCTAGAAACATCAACCGTGAGACTGGAAGCAACTTGGTGATCTGAAGGATCAGTACTTAATGTGGCATGCATCCAATCACCACTGTTATTGAGTCGGAACTTCATAAAAACCCAAAGCGCATCCCAACTATTTGGATTTATGGTGCGCCATGAATAATCCCAAATCAGACCATACTGAACTGTATAATTATCGTTTACCTGATCCTGACCAATAATTTGAACATCGCCAACCTGTACATTGCTACAAAGCAGGCGGCTAGGAATGGCAAAAATGATTATTAAAAAAATTAGAGGAGCATGCTGAAGCCATGCGAAAATGGGGGTAGTCTTCATAGAAATTCGCTTTAGAGGGTTATTAAAATAGCACTAAAAGACGCTCCCAAAACTGCGAATGACTGATGGTTAACCCCGTAAAACATCACATAATATGATGTAGAACTTTTACTACCGGAGTGTTGATGCTCATGCGAAGCCTTTCACTTAAAACACGGCTAGAAGCGAGTTAAAAAGAACTCGGTGCTCGATTTCAAGCAAAAAAAAACCCCGACGCTAAGGCCGGGGTATCATTAATTTGGTGAGTAAATCAATATTCATCTTCATTCCACAGGAAGTCTTCTTCCGAGGGGTAATCGGGCCAGATATCTTCAATAGATTCGTACACCTCTTCCTCTTCTTCCTCCATCGCTTGGAGGTTCTCTACCACTTCCAATGGTGCACCGGTTCTGATCGAGTAATCAATCAGTTCGTCTTTGGTAGCAGGCCAGGGAGCATCGCTCAAATAGCTAGCAAGTTCTAAAGTCCAGTACATACGCTATAGTAAAAAGTGTTAGATCAAAATTTTTGCAAAAATAAATTTTAAATAGACCTGTGCAAGTGCAATTTTAGCAAGTTCACAAATGCTATTTACGAGATTTCCAGGTTGTTTCCTTTCCATCCTGCTTTAGAGTAAGGAATCGAGCGGTAGTAAACAAGTAATCACTCAAGCGATTTAAAAAAGGTAGAATTACAGGATGAACTGCAACTTCAGCCAGCTCTAAATCGATTACCCTACGTTCGGCTCGCCGACAAATAGTGCGGGCCATATGGGCATAAGAGGCACTTAAATCACCTCCGGGAATAATAAAATTACGAAGCGGTTCTAATTCGGAGTCCATCGCATCCATATCTTTTTCCAAGGCCAAAATATCTTCTTCATGCAATTCCGGCAGCGGCATTTTATTCTTTTCGGTCGCAGCCAGATGCGATCCAATACTAAATAACAAACTTTGCAAGTCCTCTATTCTTTCATGCAAACCTTGGTAAGTTGCACTATCCTTCATCACTCCTAAACAGGCATTAAGCTCATCTACAGTTCCATAGGCCTCAATGCGCAAATGATTTTTTGGTACCCGCTCTCCCGACACTAGGGAAGTTTGACCTTTATCTCCGGTTTTTGTGTATATCTTCATACCCTTAAGGGCTATTTATTATTTTCACCAAGCAATAATAGCATATCAGTCGAAAAGCTTAATTGTTCAAAGGGAAAGGAATTGTCGAATATACTCATCATCGGTAGGGAAAACGCTATCCGCAGTCAAATGATGGAAGGCTATTTAAAAAAGTCATTGGGTAATAATGCCCGAGTTTATAGCTGTGGCCTAGAGCCTAGTGGGGTTGATCCGCAAGCCATTCGCGCGATGGCTGAAGATCGCGTGGTAATTGCTGGTCATACCTCCGATAGCCTGGAAGACTTTCAAGATTTTAGCTTCGATATTATTTTAACCTTCGAAGAGGAATTAGCCCTCGCTGGAAAAAACCTTTTCGGGGAAACCCCTGTTCATGTCATGCAAGTTCCTGTTGTAGATGGATTCGGTGGTTTAGAGCGCCAAGAAGCCATCCGCGAGCTAAGGGACTTGCTTCGCTCGAATTCTGCCGACTTTATAAATCAGCAGCTTTCCTGAGCATCTTTATCGTATATTATAGCTCCCAAAAAAAACCACCATGGAAGGAATGGCCGAGTTAGCCAGCATTCTGATTTTAAGCGTTTTTGCGCAATGGATGGCCTGGAAAATAAAAATTCCAGCTATTCTACCTCTCATTATAATAGGCCTTGCCCTTGGTCCAGGCTCCACATTTATCACCTCCGATGGCCATAAACTATTAGATGGCGATGCTATTTTCTCCGGAGACCTACTCTTCGCTTTTGTTTCCATCTCGGTTGGGGTAATTCTTTTCGAAGGCGGACTAACCCTTAAAATTCGAGAAATTCGACATCAAGCTGGAGTAGTCCGAAACCTACTCATCTTTGGTCCAATTATCACCCTAGTAGGTGGAGGCTTAGCGGCTCATCACCTTATGGGAATGGATTATACCCTTTCCTTTTTGTTTGGCGCTTTAATTATCGTTTCCGGACCAACCGTGGTAACTCCTATTCTGAGAAATGTCCGTCCTAATATCCGCATCAATAATGTGCTAAAATGGGAGGGTATCCTTATTGATCCTTTAGGTGCTTTAATTGCAGTATTGGTTTATGAGTTTATCCAAACATCTGACTTCAGCAGCCCCAGCACTACTGGAGTATTTAAGGAGTTTTTCTTAACTGTTGCCGCCGGTATGTTTGTGGGTGGATTAGCTGCATTCTTCTTACGTTGGCTTTTACAGAAAAACCGTATTCCATCCTACCTACGTAATGTTATGGCCCTAGGAATGGTAATCTTGGCCTTTACCTTCGCCGAGTTTCTGGCCCATGAGGCCGGACTAATGTCAACCACCTTTATGGGGATAATACTGGCAAATGTGCGTGTTCAAGAACTTAAAAAGATTTTATCCTTTAAAGAAGATGTAAGCATCATTTTAATTTCTGTGCTCTTCATCTTGTTATCCAGCCGTATTAATATCAGTCAAATTGAAAAGCTTGGACTTAACTCCCTAATCCTATTTGGAGTGGTGGTATTATTATTACGCCCCTTGGCAGTTTGGCTTAGTACCCGGAGTTCTGGCTTTAATTGGCGAGAGGTAGTATTTATGAGCTGGGTTGGTCCAAAAGGAATTGTTGCCGCAGCGGTAGCCTCACTTTTTGCCCTTCAACTTACTTCTGGCGAAAAAGGAAGTGTAGATGTAGTGCAAGCGGAACTTATATTGCCTTTAACCTTTTTAATGATTGTAGGTACGGTTATCCTTCAAGGCGCCAGCGCTAAACCCATTGCCAAACTTTTAAAGGTTGAACGCGAAGAGCCCAATGGTTTTTTAATTGCTGGGGCGAATGAAAACTCGCGCTTCCTCGGCAAATTCCTCAAAGAAAAAGGGGCCGATGTTATTTTGGCCGATACCTCCAAAACCAACCAAAAGGAAGCCCGTCGTTTAGGCTTTGAGGTTTATGAGGGAAGTATATTAAGTGACAATGTTTACGAGGACCTCGACCTAAACACCGTCGGTAGCTTACTGGCAATGACCTCCAGTGCCGAGATTAACAACTTGGCCCTAAAGTATTTTGATGAGGAATTTGGAGCTCATAAAAACTTCCGCCTCTGTAGTAAGAAGGAACAAGAGTTGCCAGAAATAGACCATCCCGCCAATGTTCTATTTGGGGGTAGAGTGGATTATCTAAACTTAGCCCAATCGGTTAGGCAAGTCGAAAAAGTAATAGTTAAAGACTGCAACAGCTCTCAAGACTATGAGGATATCTGTAAAGAATACCAATCGAGTATTATTCCATTATTCGTGCTTCGAAAGGAACATATTGTTGTGATTGGTCGGGATTTACCGAGCTTTCAAAATGAAGATCAACTAGCCTTTATCCCGCTACATCACCACTAATTAGTCTTAATCTTCAGCCGCCTCCATATTCTCTCCTTCAAATAAGGTATCTACAGGAGTAGCTTTAAGCTGATGCTCCTCCCTCAGCCAGCGAGCGTATAAATCTTTATACCCATGGGTAACATAAATATTCTCCGCTTTGCTCGCTAAAACCGCTTCATTTAGGCCCGGCCAATCCGCATGATCGGAAAGGATAAAACCGCGATCAGCCGAACGTCGTCGACGAGCCCCCCGAATGGCCATCCAGCCCGAACAAAAACCGGTACTTTGAGGCCCAAGCTTGCGCGACCAAGCACTGCCAATAGCGCCTGGAGGTGCAATAATTAAAGAACCTTTTAAATCCGATTTAGAAGTGTTCGGCTCTACAAGTTGTGTTTCGGCGAACTGCAATCCTTGCTCCCAAAAAATCTCATTTACATTTTGCACCGCCCCATGGGCATAAAGTGGTCCGATGGATTTATCGATTCCTGCTAAAACCCGCTGGGCCTTACCCAGCGAATAAGCACCCAAAACCGAGACCAATCCCTTTGATTGATTTTCGTGCCACCAATTATTGATCTCTTGAAAAACCTGGTTTGCAGGCGGCCAACGATAAACTGGTATTCCAAAAGTAGACTCTGTGATAAAATGATCGCATTCCACCGCCTCATAGGAGTCTGATAATGAATCCACTTGTAGTTTGTAATCGCCGCTCACCACCCATACCTCGCCCTTGTAGGCCAATCTAATTTGTGCCGAACCAGGCAAGTGACCTGCCGGATGAAAACTTACTTGTACCCCATTAATTTGGTGACGAACGGAATAAGTCTGTGTTTGAATGTTAATATCTTTACCCAAGCGCTGTCTTAAAATCGGTGCAGTGAGGGGATGACATAAATAGCTGCCCATACCTGCTCTAGCATGATCTGAGTGAGCATGTGTAATAATGGCACGCTTAACAGGTAGCCAGGGATCGATGTAAAAATCACCCTGCTCGCAATAGATACCCGCTTTGTTGATAAGTAGTAATGACACTTAGAAATAACCTTTCGATGCTCAGTAAGTTTATACTCTTAGAAAGACTATTTAAAATCACAATTAACCTCCTGTAAAAACTTGTGAACCATAAATTTACAATAGCATTTTTATTATCAATCTTCTTGATTTCTTGCCAAGAAGAAAGCCATTTAAGCGGTCGCGTTCAGATTTCAATGGTAAAGGGTCAGCAGCGCTTTACTATTGATGGTGCGCCCTACACCATTAAAGGCTTATCCGGATCTAGTCATTTAAAAGAAGCCGCCTTAATCGGCGCTAATACCATCCGGACTTACGATACCATTGGCTTGGAGGCGATTCTGGATACGGCTCATAAATACGGATTAATGGTCGTGGCTGGGATTTGGCTTCCGAAAAGCAATCAGGCTTGGCTTTATAAAAACGATAAACAAAGCGAAAAGCTCGGTAAGGAACTCGCGGCCTTGGGTCGCAAATACCAAAAGCATCCAGCCTTATTAAGTTGGTGCTTAGGTAATGAGCTCATCTTTTACGACCTCTACGACCTTAGTTTTTCTAGAACCTATAATATGCTTTTGGATTCCCTACGCAGCAATGATCCCAATCATCCGATCGGCACTGCCTTTGCCAATTTCGGAAAGAAGGCTGCCATCAATTTCTCTTTAAAAATTAAGGACCTAGACTATCTGCTCATTAACACTTTTGGCCGACTACGAGAATTGGAGAAAGATATGGAGGCCCTAGAATTCCTTTATTCAAAGCCATTTTTAATAGGCGAGTTTGGCGAAAACGGTCCTTGGGAAACGGAGTGGACCAGCTGGGGCGCGCCTCTCGAGCCCAGCAGCAGCAATAAAGTTAAAATGCTTAAAAAGCGATTTTCCGAACTGCCAGTGGACCACCCCAACTATCTCGGAGCCATGGTTTTTAACTGGGGCTGGCGCCAAGAGCAAACCCAAACTTGGTTCAATGTTTTCTCTGCCAAAGGCGAAAAAAATGCACTTTATTATTATCTCTCTGAGAAATATGGAAAGCCTATTGAGCAAGAGATTCCCAAAGTTGACACCCTGCTTTTAGACGGGAAAGCCAATGCCAATGAGTTTCTTTTTGAATCTGATGAACAGCATAGGGCTGAAGTAAAACTTGCCAAAATGGATTCAAAATTCAAGATCGAGTGGAGCATCCGAACTGAGGATTGGTATTTTATTAAAGCCGACACTCCCCCTGCTTTAGAGGGCTTAGTTAAGGACCCCAACCTTAGTAGTATTAAGTTTAATTGCCCACCTAAACCAGGACCTTACCGACTATTTGTAAAAGTTTCCGACAGCTTAGGCAATTTTGCTAGCGCAAACCTCCCTTTTTATGTGGTACAATAAAGTTAGACCCATACCCATAAAAGCTCCGCGAGGGATTCAGCGAATTACTATTCGTATTATGATTGTGCTGGGTGTTTTAGCCATGGGATTTTTCTTTTGGGAAATCACCAAAGAGGAATATGTAGGTTACAAACCCCTTTATTATCCCCTTCTTTTCGCTTTGCTTTATATGGGGTTACGACTGCTGTATGAATGGTATCACTATTGGGATATTTCCATTCCTGAAACCCCAAGTTTAGAACAAGAGTTTAAGGTGGATGTATTTACCACTTTTGTACCTGGCGAACCCTACGACATGCTACTCAAGAGCTTGGAAGCCATTCAGGCTATAGAGTACCCGCATACTACCTATCTCTGCGACGAAGGGAATGATCCTTACTTAAAAGAGCAATGCGCGCGACTGGGAGTAGTGCACGTTTATCGTGGCACCGATAAATCCAATGCCAAGGCTGGTAATATTAATCATGCTATTCGCAATCACGCTCAAGGGGATATTTGTTTAATCCTAGATCCCGACCATGTTCCGGCACCCGATTTCTTTAAGTGGGTTTTGCCGCACTTTCAAAATCCTGAGATTGGCTTTGTGCAGGTAGTTCAGGCTTATGAGAATATCTACGAAAACTTAATTGCCAAGGCATCTGCTCAGCAAACATTTCAGTTTTATGGGCCTATCATGATGAGCATGAATAAATATGGTACAGCCCAGGCCATTGGCGCCAATTGTACTTTTCGTCGGGAAGCCCTAGACAGCATTGGCGGACACGCACCTGGCTTAGCCGAGGATATGCACACTTCTATGCAATTGCATGCCAAAGGCTGGAAATCAGTATATGTGCCTCGAGTACTAAGCCGTGGCTTGGTGCCGAACACCATTTCTGCTTATTATAAGCAGCAATTAAAATGGTCGCGCGGCGTATTCGAATTATTGCTTAGCACTTATCCGGGTTTGTTTAAGAAGTTCACTTGGCGTCAAAAACTCCATTATGGTCTTCTGCCTTGGCACTATTTTATGGGTTTTTTATTCCTCATCAACTTTTTGGTACCGGTAATCTCGCTGTTTACCGCAAGGATTCCCATGCAGGTTGGCTTGGCCTATTTCCTAAGTTACGCTGCACCATTACTAACTTCCATTATAATTATTAGGCATTATGTCCAAAAGTGGGTAATGGAAGAAGATGAACGTGGATTTCACATTCAAGGTGGTTTAATAGCCATTGGTACTTGGTGGATTCACTGCCTAGGTTTTATTTACACTATTCTTCGACGAAAAGTGCCCTATAATCCCACCCCGAAAGATGGGCAGGAGGAAAACACTTTGGGTTTAAACATCCCCAATCTTGCGATGGGCCTCCTAACGATCGTAGCAATTGGCTATGGTTTATCGCGCGATTTTAACCCCTATAGCCTTATCATGGCCGGCTTTGCTAGCCTCAATGTGCTGTTCATCTTCTTTATATTTTTCGCCAGTATGCAAAATCGCTGGCGGCGCTATAAGGCTGGTATTCCATGGCTCGATAAGCTTTTTATCGCCATTTGGCGGATTAAAGATTGGTTTTGGAAAGTACGGCATGGCTCCTATCAGCTACTGCGAATCATTGCATTGCCGGTAGCAATTTTGGCGGCTGTATTTATTTATGTTACGACCTCCTATCGGGATATCAGCTTAATTGAGCTTGAGGTGGGCGAACAAAAAACAGCCCAGCATTTTATGGGCAGCCCAGATCTTAAAGAGGATAACCAAGTGTGGTTTCAGGAGATTTCCTTTTTTAGTCCACCAGAGCAAATCGCGAGTTTTCTTCGCAGCTGCAGTAAAGAAAATAAATATCCTTACCTACAATGGAAGCTTCTTGGCGACAGCCTAAATGACGAAAGTTTTAGTAAGAGTCTATTGGATGGCGCTTATAATGAGCAGCTAGACTTCTGGATTTACGAACTCCAGGCCTATCCTAGTCCTCTATACTTAGCTCCCTTTACGCAATTAAGAGATCCCACAGCATTTGAGCAACAGCCTCAATTATGGCTCTACCTCAAGGAGTATTTCAATGCGGCTGGTATAAATAATTTAATGTTGGTGTATTCAAGTCCCAGCCCTAAGGAATTAAGAAATTCTTTTCCCAATTTTAAAGTACTAAGCTTCATCGAAATTAATGGCGATTCCATTCTTGCCTCTGCAAAGCCTGCCGAAAAACTAGAGTCCTATTTGGTGCAGGAAAGCTTCCTAGTTAAAATGCCCTGGTTTTTGAGCTTTGAGCAAAAGCTGCAAAATCAAGAATTAGAATTTATTGACTCCATTGCGGAAGCTGATCCCAATTTTAGCGGATTACTTTATAAAAAGTCCGCTATAATCCCTTCGCCTACTCAATTCAAAAGTTTTGGCGAGCATCCGATTCCCGATCCTCAAAGGGTAGCCTTTTTATCGCGAG
>CATMQD010000090.1 GCA_950073045.1 uncultured Flavobacteriales bacterium
GAATATAATGGAGAAGTCCCGGCTGATTTCAAAGCTCTGGAGGCCTTGCCGGCAGTTGGACATAAAACGGCATCGGTGGTTATGAGTCAGGGGTTTGGCCATCCTGCTTTTCCGGTGGATACGCACATCCATCGTTTAATGTACCGTTGGAATTTAAGCAATGGCAAATCGGTGGAGCAAACGGAAAAAGATGCCAAACGCCTTTTCCCAAAAGAGTCTTGGAATAAGCTTCACCTACAAATCATTTTTTATGGTCGCGAATATAGTCCGGCACGCGGCTGGTCTTTAGAACGAGATTTTATTTCCCGAAAAATTGGCCGCAAATCGCTTATTCGAAAAAGTTTTGGTGAAGAAGGCGTGAAATTAATAGAGACTTGATTTAAAAAGGAGCAATAGAACGCTCTAAATCTTTTAGATCAGCTTAGAACGTTTTACGCAATATTTCTTTCTAACCTGTTGCGTATTACGCAATACCTATTTCAGATTAATGGAGGAGTTTTGGATTCAATATTATCCAAAGCTTTTAACCATGTCTATTTCCCGAAACAGAATACTGCTCCGTTCCCTTCTTTCCATCTTTAGTCTGCTCTTTACCGGCCAGTCGGTTCTGGCCCAAGACAGCAACTCTTCTCAAGTAATAA
The DNA here is from genome assembly GCA_950073045.1 of uncultured Flavobacteriales bacterium. Classification (GTDB taxonomy): domain Bacteria; phylum Bacteroidota; class Bacteroidia; order Flavobacteriales; family Schleiferiaceae; genus Croceimicrobium. Next base: position 642 of record CATMQD010000090.1, read on the forward strand.
ATGACAGCACCCGGAGCTCCTTGTCCCTAAATGTGCATCATACTTTTAATGCGCCTAGCATTTTTGAAACTTATGAGTCTTACCATACCAGTGGTATCGGCGGAAGCCTCATCTACGATTATCTTGTTTTCCGTGAACCTGGTATTGGGCTTAGGACTAAACTATTTGTTCAAAGAAGTACACTATTAAGAGCGAGGAGCCAATCCTCACACCCAAACCATGATGTGGTGGCTAGCACTGAAAACAGCTTAAGCGTATTTAACATGTCGCTAGGAATATACGTCCATGAAAAGGTTTCCAAGGGCTTAAGCTTTAAAGCTAGTTTATATTATGGATTTGCACTTGCAAGTATGGGTGGCAGTAAAGATATCCAGCTTGACGAAATACTTTTAAGTGAATTTTCAAGTACATTCAGTCAAAGCCTAGAACCCTCCCTAGACTTCCTTATTCGAATAAATGAGAAAGTTGACTTAATAATAGGAGGGAGCTATTTCTTAAGTCGATTTGAATTCAGTGACTATTATGACAACAGCCAAAAACAGACCATTGCTTTTCAAAATCTCAATACCAATATTGGCTTTCAGTTATCTCTTTAACTAGAAGTCGGTAGAAAGAGAAACATAGAAAATACTAGGCAGCACTACTCCATCTTCTATACCCCAGGCCCAATCGGCGCGAACATAATAGCCGAATAAACGACTACGCAAGCCAAAGCCGGTGCCCACTACAATTGGATTTTTTTGAGCATCTAATACGATAGTCCCACCACTACCTAAGGGAACGGTTCGTGTATTAATGGCATTTTCAGGATCCCAAGGATCAGGACCATTCCAAGCGGTGCCAATGTCGGTAAATCCAATTACCATCAAGTTATTAAGGAAGTCGTTTCGAATAGGACGATTAGCTAAATAACTCACAAAAGGCCAACGCAACTCGGAGTTTAAAACCGCGAAACTATTACCATTACGAACGTTTTGGAAGAAACCGCGCATATTGGTAACCAGGGTTTGGAAAATGTAATTGTTCTCTGTAGCAATTGGAGTAGACTGATCTAAGCGTGGAGAAAACTCATTATCCACACCACCCATAATGTGAATCAACTTTTCTGGTCCAAAGGAAGTTCCCGCCGCAAGGCGATTGGCCCAAATCATATTGCGGTGAATAATGGTATAATGACGAGCATCAATACCGGTGGTCCATAGGCCACTTTCCGACTTGGTTAAATTCCGATAATACTCCGCAAATAGTTTATAGCGTAAACCCGCATAGAGGTTCAAGCCGATCTTTCGAGAATTATCATATACATAAGAAGTGCGGGCAATCGCATAATCGGTATAGGTAATCGGCTCATCCAGATTATTGAAGTCACTAGCCAGCCTAATATTTTCATCCATGCGGTATCCTACCGACATCCGAATACCAGATACCGGATTAAAAGGAAATACCACCTTGTAGTTAAACTCATTATTAATCAAACGACGGAAATTATTCAAGGCTAAAAACTGCACTTGGGAACGTCGTGTGTAGGTGTAAAATTTATCCCAGCGATTTTTGAAATCAGCCACACCAATCACAAACTCTGCATTAGGAGTTAAGGAGGTGCCGGGTAAAGGCTGAAAAGTGGTCCGTAAGCCAGCAATGATTCGATAATCATGCATCAAGTCCATAACCCCCACTTTAAAGTTCATATTGAAACCTTGGTTCAAAATATCCCCGCTCACAAAACCAGTAAAAGGCTGGTACTGGGGATTGTCGAACATATTATCAAAACGAACGGTGAAGTTATCTTGAAAGAAAGAGAGGAAATAATTTCGGGTAGGCGGTATTTCAAATTCGTCTTCGGCCTTGGCCTCTGTTTCAGCTAAACTGGCCGGTAATAAAGGAACCTGCTTTAAACCTTCTTCATTCTCGGTGGGCCTAGGTTCTTCGGGTTTAGCCTCCTCGTAAAATTTGTAATTGAGAATATTTACATCCAAATACTGACGAGGAACGGAGCCATAATATTCTTGAATTGGCCTTGCAGCTTCGCTTCCTGTCGCTCCACTATCTCGCGCTGCTCCTGCTTCTGCAATGCTTCTACTTTCAACCTGCAAAGGTGCTAGTCCAAGTTTGCGAGGGTCAGGATATTCTTCTACGTAAACCCGATAACGTTTATCCTGTAAATACACTGAAGCTCTCAATCCTTCCGCAGGGGCCATGTCCACATCTACAATAGAGGATGGCTTTGAGCTAAACTCGTATTCCGAAAAGAAATAATCATAATGCGTAGTGGTATCTACATAGGCTATCGCCGAGTCGATTTTTACCAAATTTTGCCGGCGTATTCCATTGCGATCGCTGGTGAAACTTAAAATACCTGGGATCAACTCTTGCAAGCCACGTTCATCAACTCCTTTGGTTTTGGTCATTTGCCAAACCTTGATAGAATCCTGACCCAAATCGCGGTTATCTGTCGCAAATAAGTCTAAATCATTAGTCCTTATAAAACGCTGATCATCGGGTAAAATACTGTCGCTTGGCCGATTAGAACTCCAGGCAATACGTTTGCCATTTGCGAAGAAGGTCGGATCAATATCATCGTAAATATCACGCGTTATGGGCGTAATCTTAGTATTTAGAATGGTGTAAACATAGATGTCTGATTGCCCATCTTTAACTGCTGAGAAAAGGAATTGCTTTCCATCGGGAGAATATTCGAGGGATACAATTTTATCAAATCGGTAAAAGGGCTTGGTAACTAGTTCGTCACTCTCCAAATTGTAAATGCTAAACTGAGTGATTCCTTTTTCCTCTGTAAAAATGCTTAGCATCTCCCCATTGGGATGCCAGGCTAGTAAGGGGTAAGAATAGTCGGTGTTTTGGGCAATGCGGTAACCACCTTTATAAATTCGTTTCTTCTTATCTTCTTGACGGTCGTAGATATAGACTTTATAGCGACTAAAGCGACGATCAACATAGGCGATATAACGTCCGTCTTTACTGAGCTCCACTTCCGTAATCTCATGATTCTTCCTTCCTTTTATTAGGGCAGAGTCATCCTCAAAATCTTGGTCATCAGTAAAACCATAACGATCTTTATAAAACTGCTTCCAGTCTTTGGTCATCGCTTCCATATCCTTGCCGAGGATATACACAAATCCGCTTTCAATATCTCGGTTTACCACCGACATGTAAACGATATTCCTAATAACCTTTTCGCCATAGGTTTCCTTAACAAAATACCAGAAGGAATGCCCAGCATAGCGCGCATCTAACTGGGTTAAGGTGTTAATGCGTTTATATTTCTTGCTAAAAAAACCATCGCGAACCTGCACATCAACCTCAGAGTTCCACTCATCTCCCACAAAGGAAATTAGCCCCTCCATATACCAAGCCGGTAAATTTAGAAGAGCCGAATTGGTTATACTTTGCGTAAAACTTCCGTAGATGAGATTGCTCAGAACTACTTCGCTTAATCCCATTCTTAGGGTTTCTTCTAAATGGGCATAATTTCCATCGAAGTACACAAACAAGCGCCGTCCGCTAATTCGGGTAACTCCGCCAGTATTGTAATCATCCTCCTCCGAACTGTTTACATTACTCTGTTTAAGATCCGAGAGATTGTTAAAGACTAGAATTTGGATGCGCTCATCCAAAGGTGCGTCCAGATAGTTCTCAATTTGAGGAAGGTTTTTATGGGTCAGTCGCGCTACATTTTGCGCCAAAGCTTCATTACCACGATAGAAGTAAACATCAAATGCCTCAAAGCGTAAAAACACCCAATCGAAGTCGTTGAACTGTACTCGATTCTTGCCAAAATCCTGACGAATACCATAGTAGAACTGCGCATCAGCCGGAAGGCTAGCGAAGATTAATACAGCGGGAATTAAGGCCCTTAATGCGAATCGATAAATTTGTTTCAAATAATTACTTTGTTGCACCTTATCTTTAACGAGAATTGCGCGAAATATTTCGATACCAATGACGAATATACTTACTCTACGCCGAAAAGGCATCTTTTGTTTGCTCTTGCTTTTAAGCTTTAACATTAAAGCACAATTTAGCTTCGAAAAACACAGCTCTACCATAGAGCCCGCGGGAGGTTTTAATCCGGCGATGATCGAAAAGGTTTATGCCCCTTCTTTGGTTCCCCAAGAAATGCATCATCCCGATGGTGAATTGGATCGTCAGTGGGCTAAAAGCGCAAGTCGATCCCAAAATTTTGGGAAAAGTGCAAATGATGTAATTATTAATCCCAATACCCCGCGACCTGAAGTACTGGATAGCTTAGGAGGCAATAATTACAGCGGTTCTGTGCCTAATGATGATGATTTCGCTATTGGCCGCAATGAGCAAATTTTAAGAGTGCGAAACTCAACTATTGGAGCTTACGATTATCAAAAAGACTCCCTCCTCTTCGAACTAACTCTTTTCCGTTTTTACCGCCCAAGCTTTTTCCTACCGGGAAGTAAATACGACCCTCGAGCAATTTATGATCCGCTGGCCGATCGATTTATCGTGCTATACCTCAGTGGCAACACCTGGGAAAACTCTAAAATCATTGTAGGCTTTTCCAAATCAAATGACTTGGCCGATGGCTTTAATATTTACGTTTTAGATGGAAATCCTCTAGTTGATTCCACTTGGAGTGATTATCCACACATCACTATTTCCGATGAAGACCTATTCATTACCATGAATACCTTTTACAATGGATCAACCAATAATAGTGGTTATGTGCAATCTACCATCCGGCAAATTGGTAAGCAAGCGGGCTACGATAGCCTAGCTTTAACCCAGCACTATTATTCAGACCTTAAGGTGGGCAATCGCAATCTTTTCAATTTTACAGGGATTGACCGCGCTGGGGACGAATATCCACCAAATGCGCCCACTTATTTTATAAGTAATCGAAATTTGGATAGTATAAACGATAGCATTTTTGTGGTGCGGATCGAGGGTTCGGCGGGCAATGCTCCTGCCATGTATATGGAAACTTATACTACCGAAACTCCCTATGGATTACCACCAGAAGCACGCCAAGCTAACAACCACACTTTCGATTGTAATGATAGCCGCATCCAAGGTGGTTTTATCCATAATGGCAATATCCAATTTGTGGGCAATACCATCACCTCCCAAGGAAACTCGGGAATTTATCATGGTATGATAAACCGCTATGGCCCAAAGAATAATGTGTATTTCAAGATTATAAACTTCGACCCCATAGACATTGGTTACCCACAGGTTACTTATACTGGAAAGTCGCGTTCTGAAGTAGAAAGTATTATCAGCTTTAACCATACTGGTGATAGCTTAAATGCTGGTTTCAGCTGCATGTTTTTTGATAATGATAGCTCCTACAGCCCGCGCAAGCAAATTGTGGAAGGTGGCGATTATATAGACATTATTGCTAGTGGTGGCAACCGTAAATACGAACGTTGGGGCGATTATACCGGAAATCAACAAGCCTATGGCGAAACCGGCGTAGTTTGGGCCAGCGGCTATCAGGCAACTAATAATGGTCAGCCATTAACTGCCCTCGCCAAATTACGCAGTCCCAATTGGCAAGACAGCCCAATAGTAGGCTTAGAGGAAAAACCACTGGAAAGCTCCATTGCCCCCAATCCCGTTGACGATTGGTTTAATCTAACATTGAATCAAGAACAAGAAGGACTCTTACAATTTGAATTAAGAGCAAGCGATGGCCGAAATAATAATATCCTCTTTACCGTAGAAGAATTGGCCCTTCCAGGCAAGAATAGTTTCCGATTTAGAACCAATGCTTTAAAACCGGGGCTCTATATTCTTTCCATCTATAATGCTAGCGGACAATTAATTGGTCAGGAAAAAGTAGTGAAGCATTAATGTATTCCTTTCTCAGCCATGAAAATTGAGGAAGACAATATCGACTATTACCAGGCGCTGTTTGGTAAGGATAAGGACTATTGGACCACTGAAGCCGTGCGACTGGAAATGGAAGATCGAACGAGGTTCAACATTTTCGCCCTAGTCTTCGGTATATTTTGGTTTCTATACCGGAAGATGTATCGAGAGGCATTGGTAATCCTTATTATTATAATGGCTATTAGTTATTTAGAGGAAGTGATGCTCGCCAATAATTTCATAGATCAAGCCTCTCAATTCGACATCAGCTTAAGCATCAATTTAGGGGTGTCTATCGTGCTTGGCCTTACAGCTAACCGACTTTATTTAAATCACTGTGCAAGAAAAGTAGCCGATTTGCAAGAAGCAGCACTTTCGGAAGAGCAGAAGATAAAAGCCCTGGAGGCCCGTGGTGGCACTAACATCCTTCTTCCGGCTGTTCTTTTCCTAAGCTTTGTGATGTTGAATTATTTAATACTTAGCTAAGGCCATCTTCTTTTACCAAATATTCAGTTTAGGAAAGAAGTTTTGAGCGAAATTGCGGAACAATCACAAACTATAGATCAATCAACAATGAAAAAAACTTTTTACCTCCTATGCTTTATCTCTCTTAGTCTTATAAGCCAGCAACTTAAGGCCCAAGACTACATGGATGACATTACCCGTGCCACCTGTGAATGTGCCGATAGTTTAGACCAAAGCTTAGGTAAAGAAGAGTACCAAATGGCCTTAGGCCTCTGCATTTTTGCGGCGGCAGAGCCCTATTATGATAAACTGGAGGAAGACTATGACTTTACAATGGCAGAAATCGATACCAAAGGAGAAGAGCTCGGTCGAATAGTAGGTACGCGAATGGCGGCTATTTGCCCCGAAACCATCGCGGTTTTAGCTAAGAAAATGTACGGAGAAGATGAAATAGATCAGAATTTCTTTTTCACTGGCACGGTAACTAAGATCGAAACTGGATCATTCACCGTTTTAAGTATCCAAAACGGTCAGGGTAAAACCACCAAGTGTTATTGGCTCACTTATGTAGAAACCGACTTCGATATAAGTGAAGGTCTTGAAGAACTAGAAGGAGAGCAAGTTGTAGTTGAAACCCAAGACATGGAACTCTACGATCCTAGATTAGGCGAGTATCGCGATTTTAAAGTAATTTCTAGTTTAGAAGTTGCCGAGTAATAAAGCTCTTTGAGAAATATTGAAAAGCCAAGCCGAGAGGTTTGGCTTTTTTTATGGTCAATTCCAGAGGGCTCCAATTGAGCTTTAATTAATATCTATTCAAAAATGCACCGGCCCTCCTCATGCCGAGCACAAATACTATTTTTGCCGCATGAATCAAGAAGACCTTTTTAAAAAAGTAATCGCTCACGCGAAGGAGTACGGATTTATCTTTCAATCGAGCGAAATATATGATGGCCTCTCTGCAGTATACGATTACGGTCAGAATGGTGTTGAACTCAAAAAGAACCTGCGCGATTACTGGTGGAAAGCCATGGTGCAAATGCACGAAAATATCGTAGGTCTCGATTCAGCAATTTTTATGCACCCCACCACCTGGAAAGCCAGTGGACACGTTGATGCTTTTAATGATCCTTTAATTGACAATAAAGACAGTAAAAAGCGTTACCGCGCGGATGTTTTAATTGAAGACTACGCCGAGAAGCAACGCCAAAAAGCGGAGAAAGAAATCACTAAAGCCAAAAAACGTTTTGGTGATGATTTTGACGAAGCCCTATACCGCGAGACCAATCCCCGGGTACGCAAATATCTAGATGAAGCAGAAGCTACTGTTAAGCGCATGGCCGCTAGTTTAGAATCTGGCGACCTAGCGGATGTAAAATCTTTAATCGAAGAAAAAGGTATTGCCTGCCCGATTAGTGGTTCTAAAAACTGGACCGATGTTCGTCAGTTTAACCTGATGTTTGGCACTCAAATGGGTTCGGTAGCTGAGGGTTCTTCTACCTTATACCTTCGTCCGGAAACGGCCCAAGGGATTTTTGTAAACTTCCTTAATGTGCAAAAAACCGGTCGGATGAAAATCCCATTTGGTATTGCCCAAACTGGAAAGGCCTTCCGTAACGAGATTGTAGCTCGTCAGTTTATTTTCCGTATGCGCGAATTTGAGCAAATGGAAATGCAATACTTTGTTCGCCCCGGTGATGAAATGCAATGGTACGAATACTGGAAAGATGCCCGCATGAAATGGCATCGTGCCTTAGGTATGGACGAGAGCTATTACCGTTTCCACGATCATGAAAAGTTAGCGCATTATGCCAATGCCGCTTCCGATATCGAATTTAACTTCCCCTTCGGATTTAAGGAATTGGAAGGAATTCACTCACGCACCGATTTCGACCTTAAAGCCCATGAGGAGCACAGTGGTAAAAAACTGCAATTCTTCGACCCTGAGCTTGGGAAGAATTACGTGCCTTATGTTATTGAAACTTCAATTGGTTTAGACCGTTTGTTCTTAGCAGTTCTTTCTTACGCTTATCGCGATGAAGAACTAGAAGATGGCAGTAGCCGTACGGTACTAAAAATCCCGGCTGCCATTGCTCCCGTTAAGGCTGCTATCCTTCCTTTGATTAAAAAAGCTGGACTGCCAGAGATTTCTCGAGAAATCTTAAATGAGCTGCGCTATGACTTTAATATTCAATATGATGAGAAGGATGCTATTGGGAAAAGATATCGTCGCCATGATGCCATTGGTACGCCATTCTGCATCACGGTAGATCATGAAACAAAAGAGGATAATTGTGTAACCTTACGTGATCGTGACACCATGCAACAAGAAAGGGTTCCAATTAAAGAACTGAAATCCAGACTCATGGAATCCCTCAGCATGAGTAACTTGCTTAAATAAGAAATTTAATTCTTCTGAATTACAGGGCTTTGAATTTTATTTACATTTGTGCGAAATTGTTTAACAACCAAATCTCGAGAGAAGGATGAAAAAAGTAAGTTTTTTTGCATTTGCACTGATCTTTGCCGGAGCTGTAGCATGTAACAACCCACAAGCTGAAGAAACAGTAGAAGACGCTACCGAAAACGTAGAAGACGCTGCTGAAGACGCAGGTGATGCTATGGAAGAAATGGCTGACGAAGCTGGTGACATGGCTGAGGATGCTGGTGAAGCTGTAGAAGAAATGGCTGACAGCACCATGGAAGCTGCTGAAGGAGCTGCTGAAGACATGGAAGGCGAAGTGGAAGAAGTGATGCACGAAGGTGACGATCACGATCACAGCGAGCATAGCGATATGTAAGCCACGCTTAACGAAATAAAAAATCCCGATTTTCAATATTGAGAATCGGGATTTTTTTATGCTTTTAATTGAATTAGTCCTGCAAACGCTCCGCTAGTTCTAGCATTTTTGCCTCCACTTCTGGACTATCCCAAATTTCATGAATGTTAGGCATGGCCATAATTTCTGCCATCAATTCATCTTGGCGGTTCCCTAAAGCCTGAGCATCAGAATATCGTACCTGTGGAGAAAAGGTTACTAAACCATATAGTGGCGTCCACTTATCAGGATGCTTAGCCGAAAAACGACCTTCAATCTTTTTCTGTAATAAGAAATCGGGATCACCTGTTAAGTCGCGCATCTCTACAAAATTGCGCATCGCTAAATCGGCAATGGCATCACCATCTGGTTTACGCGATACTTCATAGGCTTTTAGTAAGTCTTCCCAATTGTCGCCCATCTGCTCCATCAGCTCATCCAATACAAAGCAGTCTTCAAAACCGGCGTTCATCCCTTGTCCGTAAAAAGGTACAATGGCATGACTAGCATCGCCTATCAAGGCCACTTTGCCATTACGGGTCCAAGGGTAACAGCGGATAATCACCAAAGAAGAATCGGGATTCTCTTCCCATTCTTTATCGAAATTAGGCATCAAGGCTAGGGCATCCGGAAACTGCTCTTCGAAAAAGGCCCGTGCTTTAACGACACTATCTAAACTCGCAAAGGAAGGATCCCCATCCATTGGGAAAAATAATGTACAGGTAAATGATGCATCAGGATTCGGCAAGGCGATGAGCATATAATTTCCGCGCGGCCAGATATGTAAGGCATTCTTTTCTAAAAGAAACTCACCATTTGGACCAGCTGGAATTTCCAATTCCTTGTAGCCATGATCGATATACTCTTGCGAATAACTAAAGCGATCGGTTTTTTGCATTACTCCACGCACTGCGCTAAAAGCACCGTCTGCGCCAAAGAGCAAATCACTTATCACTTCCTTTTGTTCACCTTCCCTATTGCGGAATACTGCAGTGGCATCTTCGAGGTTCACGGAATCACAAGCCTGAGAAAAATGTAGCTCTACGCCATGTTTCTCTGCTTCATCCATCAATAACATATTTAAACCAGCCCGAGAAACCGAATTTATCGCCTGCCCTTCTTTACCATAAGGCTGGTAACTCAAATTCCCCTCTTTATCATGCATTACTCTGCCATACATGGGAATGGCCATTTCCTCCAGCACGCGCTTTTCTAAACCTACCTTGGCTAAGGCCTGCAAACCGCGATCACTTAGGGCCAAGTTTATGGAGCGTCCTCCATCAATCAAGTTTTTACGAGCATCAGGCCTACGTTCGTAAATTTCTACTTTATGTCCGCGTTTAGCGAGGTATACACTTAATAAAGAACCTACTAATCCCGCACCGGCGATGGTGATTTTCTTTTCTGCCATCTTAATCTTTTAAAAATTTCTGCAACAATTGGCCAAACTCGTATACATCTTCAAATGAGTTGTAAAGTGGCACTGGTGCCAAACGGATCACATCTGGCTCCCGCCAATCTGCAATAACTCCCGCGGCACTTAATCGTTCAAAAGCCACCCTACCTTTTCCAGGCACGCTAATGGATATTTGGCAACCTCTGCGATCCGGATCCTTTGGGGTAATAATTCTTATTTCTTGTCCGCTTTCGCTTGATGCATCTTCAATTACCTTTTGCAAATAAGCGGTAAGCTCCAAGCTTTTTGCTCTTAAGGCTGGCATACCTACTTCCTCAAACAATTCTAGGGAAGCTAATAAAGGAGCCATGGCCAAAACGGGAGCATTACTCAACTGCCAAGCTTCAGCACTTGGAATAGGCACAAAGTTTTCGGGCATTTTAAAGCGATCTTCCTTATTGTGTCCCCACCAACCTTCGAAACGTGGGATATCGCTTTTGCCATGGTGTTTTTCATGGATAAACACACCTGAAACCCCACCGGGACCAGAGTTTAAATATTTATATCCGCACCAAGCGGCAAAATCTACATTCCATTTATGTAATTCTAAGGGCACATTACCCGCGGCATGCGCCAAATCCCAGCCTACCATTGCGCCAGCTCTTTTTCCGGCATCAGTAATACGCTCCATATCAAACCACTGACCAGTATAGTAGTTTACACCACCAATCATTACCAGGGCTAATTCTTCACTATGTTCGTCGATAGCCTTAATGATTCGATCCTCTTCGATTAATTCGGTTTCAGGCTCGGGCATTATTTCAATAAGGTGTTCCTCTGGATCTAATCCATGAAAGCGCAATTGACTTTTTAAAGCATATTGATCACTAGGAAAAGCCTTGCCTTCGCATAAAATCTTAGTACGCTTGCCTTCTGGGCG
>CATMQD010000091.1 GCA_950073045.1 uncultured Flavobacteriales bacterium
GTTAAAGCTTACGCAAGCATCACCTATTAAACGAGCCGATTCCAAAACGGCGTGGGCCATAACAGGTTTAAATACGTTTAACTCGTAATGTCCATTAGAACCACCCACACTTACTGTAGTATCGTTACCCATAACGCGGGCCGCTACCATAGTAATGGCTTCCGCCTGGGTTGGATTTACCTTACCCGGCATAATGGAAGAACCTGGCTCATTGGCGGGAATCAAAATTTCACCAATGCCCGCACGTGGACCAGAGGCTAATAAGCGGATGTCGTTGCCAATCTTCATTAAAGAAACCGCAATTTGCTTTAAAGCACCATGGGTTTCAACCAAAGCATCGTGAGCGGCCAAAGCCTCAAATTTATTCTCAGCGCTGCGGAAAGGCATGCCGGTGAATTCAGCAATTTTCTGCGCTACTAATTCGGCATAACCTTCGGGAGTATTAATACCGGTTCCAACGGCGGTACCTCCAAGTGCTACTTCCGATAAATGATCTAAAGTGTTGTTTAAAGCCTTTAAACCGTGGTCGAGTTGAGAAACATAACCACTAAACTCCTGTCCGAGGGTAAGCGGAGTCGCATCCATAAGGTGGGTACGACCGATTTTCACCACATTTTTAAATTCTTCCGACTTCGCCGCTAGCGTGTCGCGGAGTTTTTGAATACCGGGAATGGTAGTCTCCACAATCATTTTATAGGCGGCAATGTGCATGCCGGTAGGGAAGGTGTCGTTAGAAGACTGACTTTTATTTACATCATCATTAGGGTGAATCATGCGCTCCCCTTCGCCTAATTTATTACCCGCAATTACATGAGCACGGTTGGCCACCACTTCGTTAACGTTCATATTGCTCTGCGTGCCAGAGCCTGTTTGCCAAACTACTAATGGAAATTGGTCGTTGAGGCTACCGGTAAGAATCTCATCACATACCTGAGAAATAAGGTCGCGTTTTTCAGTAGCCAAAACCCCTAATTCGGCATTGGCATGCGCGGCAGCCTTTTTAAGGTAAGCAAAGCCATGCACAATTTCTATAGGCATGCTAGCTGGGGCACCAATTTTAAAGTTGTTACGACTGCGCTCGGTTTGCGCACCCCAATATTTATCGGCAGGCACTTGAACGTCGCCCATAGTGTCCTTTTCGATACGGTAATCCATAGTATTTGATTTGAATATTATTTCGTTAAGATCCAGGTGCTCACTAAAAGACTAAGCACCAAGAGGCCTACAAAAATACCGAGGTAGAGCGAGCGCTTCCAATTTTTCGCCAAAAAATAAAGGGCTACATTTCCAATAAGTAGCATGAAACCTAAAATATTAAAGCCCTTAGGCCAGTCTAATTCGCCCTCTCCAGGTTGATCTACCATCTGCCCCAGCAAGATGAAAACCCTTTGCCAGAAAGAACTGTCGGTCCCAAAGCTTCCTAGGTAAATGAAGAAGAGTGCGCAAATTATGCTGCTAAAAGTGAGAAATTTTCGAAGGCTCATTAAAAATGATTTATCCCGCTTCCGGTAATTGAGTTTTTGCTGTATTTTAGCGCCCACAAAAGTATCAACGATGTTTACTCAAGTACTAGGATTTTTCATCTTTTTGTTCATTTTCTTGATGGGATTCAGCATGTTGCTGTTCCTCGGATTATTTGTAGGCTACTGGTTAACCCTTATCGGTTTGGAGCAAGTATCTCCTAAACTGGCCTATAAAATGATTGGCCACAAGGAAGAAGAAGCTTAGAATTACTTGATTCTACCATATTTTAAGCCACCTCGATTTATTTTCGAGGTGGTTTTTTTATGCCTTCCTATCTTTAAGCCTAAATCGGTTTTCATGCGTAAATTTTTAGCCCTCCTCATTTTTAGTCTAGCACTTATTTCGTGTCAAGAGCCAGCAAATAAAACTCAAGCAGATATGCTCGTCTTTGCAGAGTCTATCTACCTAAGTGATACAGGACAAGCCCAAGCGATGGCCATTAAAGATGGAAAGGTAATGGCCACGGGCAGTCGCCAAGAAATTGAAGAGCACTATCAATCGCCTATTATTAAGGCATTTGAGGGAATGCACATTTACCCAGGTTTTAATGATGCCCATGCACATTTTGTAGGCTACGCCCGTGGCTTAGGTCGAGTAAATTTAATGGGCACCAAAAGTTGGGATGAGTGTTTGCAAAGGGTACAGGCTTTCGCCGAGAGAACCGAATCCGACTACATTATTGGTAGAGGTTGGGACCAAAACGATTGGGAGCAAAAGGAATACCCTACCCGGGCAGAGCTAGACTCGATGTTTCCCAATATCCCCGTGGTTTTAAAAAGAGTTGATGGCCATGCCGCCCTTGCTAATCAAGCGGCTTTGGATTTTTCGGGTATTAAGGCTTCCACTTTCGTAGATGGAGGAGCGCTATTAAAGAACGAGCAGGGACTAAGCGGAATTTTAATTGATAATGCCGTGGGTCTTATTAAAGAACCCGTTTTAGATGAAGCACAGGAAAAGGCCCTTATTTTGAGGGCTCAGGAACATTGCTTGCAACAGGGTTTAACTTCGATTACTGATGCCGGTTTAACTAAGAGGGAGATCGAAATAATTAAGGATTTAGTAGAAAGTGATTCCTTAAAAATTCGCCTCAACCTGATGGTATCCGATGATTCTGCCTCCATCGCTTATTACTTTAACCAAGAGCCGATTGAAACTCCCAAGCTGCGCGTAAAAACCGTGAAGTTCTATTTAGATGGAGCTTTAGGTTCGAGAGGGGCATTATTATTAGAGGAATATAGCGATGACCCTGGCAATTATGGCTTGCAATTAAAACCGCTCGATTATTTTGAAATGATGGCCGATTCTCTAGCGCATCAGGGCTGGCAAATGGCTGTTCATGCTATTGGTGATTCTGCTAATCGCATGGTGAGCTACCTATTTGGTATTGGCCACATCCATAATCCCGATCATCGTTGGCGAATAGAGCATGCACAAATTGTACATCCCGAAGACTTAGCGATTTTAAAAGAAATAAAGGCCATCCCATCAATTCAGCCAACCCATGCCACATCAGATATGTATTGGGCCGAAGATCGCTTAGGCGCCGAACGAATTCAATATGCTTATTCGGCAAAAACCTTTTTGAATGCTGGTTTGGTGCTGCCTTTGGGCACCGACTTTCCGGTAGAAGACATAAATCCGATGTACACCCTGCGTGCGGCCATGTACCGTCAAGATGCCGCAGGTTACCCTCCCGGTGGATTTCGCCCGCAAGAAGCATTGAGCTTTGATGAAGCCATCCGCGGAATGACCTGGTCGGGAGCTTATGCAAGTTTTGAGGAAGATGTAAAAGGATTGCTAGAGGTTGGCTATTATGCCGACTTTATAGTAGTGAAGGAAGATTTAGCGCAAGTTCCCGTGGAGAAAATGGGAGCGGTGGAAATTGTAGCCACTGCCGTAGATGGTGAATTCTGGTATAGCCATTAATGGGCAGCGGGACTTTCAAAATCCGAAACTTTGGGATGAAGCTTTTATGCAGCTTCGACCTTGTTTTTAAAAGGAAAGTCCGCAATGGAAAGCTTGCCATTCATTGCATGTTTAAAGATGAAGCTCCTTTCCTAAAGGAGTGGATTGATTATCATTTATCACAGGGTATAGATTATATATACCTCACCAATGATGGTAGCAGCGATAATTGGGAAAGTGTTGTAAAACCTTATGCCGAGCAGGGTTTGCTGGAGTATGAGAACAGCATAGATTACCCAGATTTTTACATTCGTGAAGAACATCATAAGGCTGCCATCTGGGCGAAAGCCCAAAACCAATACGAGTGGATAGCCTTTTTAGATAGCGATGAATTTTGGTATTGCGAAGAAGGTTTTTCGGAGGTATTAAATGCGGCGCCGGCCCAGGCCTCGGGCTTAGTGTTTAACTGGCTGGTTTATGGTACCGCCCATATGGAGGAGCTTTTGCCTGGTGATTTAATGCTGGAGAAATTAAATCGCCGTTTTCCGGATGGACATGAGGAGAACCATCAGATTAAATCGGTTTTAAGAAGCGGAATGGGCGCGCGGTTTTTTAATAAGAATCCGCATTACCCCAATTACAGTCCTTGGGCACCTTTATATTGGAGTGATGGTATTCGCTTTCGTCCGGGCCAAAAAAGAATGCTTTTAAAGCCTGGACATATAAAGCATTATTGGTACCGCACCGAGCGCTTTTTTAGGGAAGTAAAACGTTCACGCCGACAGTTTTTCGATGGGGCGGAGCGTTCTTCTGTGCTGGAAGATTGGCACTACCGACGTTCTAATGCCGTTTTGGATCCTTTTCCCGAAAATGCACTTTTAGAACTAAAGCGCTACCGCGAAGATGAAAATCCTACTAAATAAGCTTGATTTAGGCCTAATTCTCCTTAAATGTAGCCGCTACATTTAAGGCATTTCCGCTATATTTAGCCTCCACAAGATTAGGATTGAATATGAAAGGAGATACACCAACGCGCCTATTTGATTTTCCGCGTTATCAGTTAAAGACCAAAGCTCTGCCTGACTCCCTCGCTACCAAAGTAAATGGTACTTGGAGAAAAATCTCTACTCAAGAATATATTAGTGAAAGTGAGCGCTTTAGCCGCGCTTTAATTGCCTCTGGCTTGCAGCCGGGAGATAAAGTTGCAGTGGCATCTACCAATAACCGCTGGGAATGGAATGTCTTAGACATTGGAACTTTACAAGCGGGTTGTATAGATGTGCCGGTATATCCTACCATTAGCGAAGATGACTACGAGTATATCTTTAATGATGCTGGAGTTAAATTGGTTTTCGTTTCGGATGAAAGCCTATACGAGAAAATCGTTCACATTAAGGATAGCGTAGAGGCCCTTGCTGAAATTTACACTTTTGATGAAGTACCGAATGCTCCTAACTGGCAGAGCTTTTTGGCTTTAGGAGATGGAGATGAGCATCAAGCGGAATTAGAGAAGCGAATGGATGCGGTAGAAACGGACGATTTGGCTACTCTTATTTATACTTCTGGTACTACCGGCCGTCCTAAGGGCGTAATGCTTTCGCATCGAAATATTGCTTCTAATAGCTTAGATTCTTTCGGACGGATTCCCACCAAAGGTGATGATGAATTAGCTTTAAGTTTCTTACCGCTTTGTCACGTTTACGAGCGCATGCTGATTTACCTTTACTGCTATGCCTGCGTGCCAATTTATTATGCTGAAAGCATGGAAACCATTGGCGATAATATTCGGGAAGTTCAGCCAACAATCTTTACCGCTGTTCCTAGATTGCTTGAGAAGATTTACGATAAAATTGTAGCCAAAGGCGCCCAGCTTTCAGGAATTAAAAAACGACTTTTCTTTTGGGCCCTGGAGCTAGGAGAGGAGTATGAGCTGCAAGGAAAAGGCGGCTGGTATAATTTTCAATTGAAAATTGCACGTAAGCTCATTTTTAGCAAATGGCTAGAAGCTTTAGGTGGACGAGTAAAGGCAATTGCCAGTGGTTCTGCTGCATTAAACCCGCGTTTGATTCGCATCTTCTCAGCAGCGGGCGTTAATATTCAAGAAGGTTATGGTTTAACAGAAACTTCGCCGGTTATTTCGGTTAATGGTCCTAATATCGACCTCAAGCGCATTGGTACCGTAGGTAAGTTAATCCCGAATGTGGAAGTTAAGATTGCTGAAGACGGAGAAATCCTCTGCAAAGGTCCTAATGTGATGCTTGGCTATTACAATAAACCCGAAGCAACCGCTGAGGTTTTAACCGAAGATGGCTGGTTCCATACCGGTGATATCGGTGAATTTGTGGAAGGTGAGTTCCTGAAAATCACTGATCGTAAGAAAGAGATGTTTAAGACTAGCGGTGGTAAGTATATTGCTCCGCAGTTAATGGAAACCCGCTATAAAGAGTCGCATTTTATTGAGCAGGTGATGGTAATTGGTGAAGGTGAAAAACACCCTGCCGCCATCGTGCAGCCCGATTTTGAATTCCTCAAATCCTATTGTGAGCGCAAAGGGATTAATTATGGTTCGGCGCATGAGATTGTGCAAAATGAGCAAATCCACGATCGCATAATGAAGGACATTCGCGCCATCAATAACAATTTTGGAAAGTGGGAACAAGTGAAGAAAATTGAACTGAGCGACCATGCTTGGACTGTTGACTCCGGTGAGCTTACTCCAACCATGAAGTTGAAACGTCGTATCGTACTTTCTTTACATCAAGATCATTACGAAAGAATTTACGGGCACAAACCAGGGCATTAATCGATGCGCAGCTTTCTTCTTATAGTTTTAGTTGGCCTTTTTTCCTGTGCTAAAACGGGAAAGGAATCACTGTCTATTCCCGAAGCTTAACAGCATTACCTGCAAGCCTTAATGCAATACGGTAATCCTCTAGCAGGTTATGTGCTTGATGGAGATGAGGCTTCTAAGCATTGGCAAGAAATTGAAGTGATAAGGTATGACTCTCTGCAAGGGCAGCACCTTTATCATCACTTTATTCGTGAAGAGGAAGAGGTGAAATACCATTCCGATATTGTGGCCGCCGAGGAGCTAGAGGCTCTAATTCAAAAAACAGAAGGTAAGGGGGAAGCAGTCCGCGATTTAAGATGTTTAAATCAAAGAGCCTCCATTTTTCTACCGCTTCAATTTATGGGTCTAGACTTTAATACGAGCTATTCGGCTGATACGAAGAGCTTTGGCGCTAATTGGAGTTTATCCCCAACTAAGGCATCCAACAAAGGGCGAGTTTATCTGGATTCTAAAGCAGGATTAAAAGCTGAGTTAGGCTTATTTAATACTGGACGAATTCGAAAGTTGAATATTCAAAAGGTTCCACAAGATCGAGCCTTGCAGTATTTGGATTCTTTGATTGATAAATTGGGAGTTTTTCCCAAGCCCTGTAACTGGACTTATCACACCAAGGATAATATGGCCTTTGGAGCTAAGAGTGGTGATTTCTTTAGCTTGACAGCCGTTTTTGAAAGTCCCTTTCCTGCTTTTAGACCATTCTATGTTTATCGTGCTTACGAGCAGGAAATCGAAATTAAGCTCGAAAACACTCGTCCCGATTATGGTCCTAAGAAACGCTTCACAGAGTTTTGCGTGCACGGGGAAGGAGCCGACAAGGCTTGTGAGTTTTTGGATCGAGAGTCCTTTGGCATAAAATTAAAAAGGGATTAAAAGGTCCCAGCATGAAAGCCAGGACCTTTATTTTTTAAAGGCTAATTGTGTCCAAATTAGTCACCTGTCCAACATTTACCGGAATATTTGTAGTGTCCCAATAAGGGTATGGAGCTGCAGGATTAAAGCCTACAGTATAACTAGCAGCTGGTAAACCTGATAGAAGGAAATACCCAGTGTTTGTATCGGCAACGGTACTTGCGGTGTCACCGTTTACGTTGTAAGCAATAATGCTGGTCCTAATGGAGTCGGGATTTAAGTAGCCATGTATGCTACCGGTAGTATTTTCTGTGAAAACCCGGATTACCGGCTTTAGTAGGTAGTTGCCGTTTCCCTGTAATACAATAGATCTTTGAGCGTCGAAATCGAGGCTAAAGTTATAGACTAAGCCCGCTTGTAAATCGTAGTTCACTAATAATTTTAAACCGCTTTGTTGGGCAGAAGGTGTTTGTAGGGGGAGACTATCATTGCCTACCACGATGGAGTTTCGTGGGCCAAAAATGAGGCGAATCTGATTTAATCGACCAGAAGGAATAATACCTGTGCCGATTAGAGTATCTAATCCATTTTGGAAATCAAGGAGATTGTAGATACCTACTTGAGCATTTAGGCTTTGCCAAGCATTGCTAGTGTCGTCTATCTTAACTTCTACTGCCTGTATGTCGACATATACACCTTTATAATTTGCAGGTGCGTCAGTTAAGTGAATTCTAAGCTCGGACTGACCAGATTGTGCGTCATCCGAGTCTTCGGAACATGCGGTAATTGATAAAAGAAAAATTAGGCTTAAGCCTGAAAAAAATGTGGGTTTGAAATTCATAAATTCTTAATCGTTCTTTTCTAGTAAACGATGAAAGCCTATGAATTGTTTGAATCTCAGTTTTTTAAGTAGTTGATTGACAATTGATTATTGAGAGGTTTGTAGTCTAGGTTTCTGGGAGGCAGTGCTCAAGGGTCTAGGGAAATCTTTAAAGAAAATCTGAGAATTTCTTTTTTTTCTGAACGAAATAGCTCCAAATAATACTCTTCTGATAAACACCTTTAAAGGCTTTAAAGCTCTTCTGCTTTCGCTTGATGCGTTCTCGGTAGAGCTGATTGAACATCCCATAGAAGGCGAAATGTGCTTGTAGAATAGCAAATAAGAACTTTAGTTTCCCTTGACTTAGAAAGCGGAGACCAGCTATGCCATCTAAAACCAAGCGACTAAAAATCACCCGCATAGCTTCGAATGATGGCAGGTTTAAGAAAAGGATAATGAGGTTATTCCTAAAGTTGAGATAGGTCTTCTTAGGTGAGGCCGTTTCTAAGGTAGCACCACCTAAGTGGTACACGGTGCTCGCAGGCTCTACCGCTATTTTCCAATTATTGAGTTGCATTTTCCAACACAGATCAATTTCTTCCATATGGGCAAAGAGGGTGGCGTATAAGCCGCGCACTTCATTAAATGCCGATTTCCGAACAGCTAAACAGGCACCAGTTGCCCAAAAGCATTCTTGGTAATCATTGTATTGTCCTTGGTCTTCTTCTAAATCCTCAAAAAGGCGACCTCGGCAAAAGGCATATCCCAGGTGATCCATATAGCCACCTGCTGCACCGGCATATTCGAATTTGCTGCGATCTTTTAAATCTAAGATCTTGGGTTGTAAAGCTCCCAATCGCTGGTCTTCTTCAAATCGTTTAGCAATCGGCTGCAGCCATTGCGGGGTAGATTCGATGTCTGAATTAATCAGCACCACAATTTCCTCTTCTATTTGGGCCAGGCCTTTGTTGTAGCCACCGGCATAGCCATAATTATCGGCAAGTTGAATAATTTCTACCGAGGGAATATTCTCCTTAGTCCAGGCAATGCTCTCATCAGAACTCGCATTGTCTATCAAATAAACCTTCCCCAAAGGGCTTGAGTCTTGCTCTAGCTTTTCCAGAAATCGCTGTAGTAAACTAAGGCCATTCCAGTTTAAAACGGCCACTGCAATTCGATCAGGCATGTTTCCAACGTTTATGACTCCAAAGCCAATTGGCAGGGTCGGATTTAATTAGGTTTTCGAGGCTTTTTACGTGCGTATCCGTTACTATGTGGCCTTCGATGTTTTGGGTATCTTCAAATAAAAGGTGTGCTTCTATTTCATAATAGCCACGCTTTACACGGTGGATGTCGATAAATACCACCGCGAGGTCACATTTCTTACTCAGGTTCTCAACCCCCAAATGCACGGGGGTGTCCTGATTCATAAATTGGGTGCGGTATTTAATTTTCCCCTTATGTGGACTTTGATCGGCCATAAAAACGTAGAGTGGTCGTTCATCCTCATTATTTAACATGAAGGGATAGGTCTCTGACATTTTGAAAAGCTTTAGGCCAAACTGTTCGCGAATCTTTACGATCAGTTTATTAAAGCGCTTGTTTTTTAGGGGATGATAAACGGCATAACAATTTTGAGGTACTACTATGGGAATGCTCATGGCGGTCCACTCGAAATTAGTATGGTGGCCCATTACCATGATTAAGCCTTTATTTTTATCGTAAAGATTTTGGAAGACCTCTGGGTTTCGAAGCACGAAACGCTTTTTCATGGTTTTACGCGAAACGCTTAGACTTTTGAAGGCCTCAACAATGATGTCGCTGAAGTTGCGGTAAAATTTTCGTCGGATTCGATTTCGTTCTTGCTTAGACTTTTGGGGAAAGGATCGCTGGAGATTTGCGTCGATTACAGCTTTGCGGTAATGCGCCAGATCAGCCATCAGCCAAGCAATAAAATCACTAAGGCGATAAAGTATGAAAAAGGGCATATAGGATAGCATCCGACCAAAGGCCAGGGCTAGGTAGTATCCAATCATGCCGCAAATTTAGCGGTTTCTGCGGTCTGCACCGGTGGTGCCCATAATGATGTTTTGATTAGCGCGACTACCAAATTCCCTTTCATTAGGATCATTGCCTGGATCAATTGTGCCAGGGCCGCCATAAGCACGGAAGTAAAGCTCTTGCTTCCAATCTGGACTGCTAATCTCACCAATGGCCGTAGAATGGATGAGTTTAAAGATGCGAGTGCTGGGTTCAAATTCACCAAAGACGAAGATGCGGTTATTCTGGGGCACGGTGAAATTGGAGGTGATATTATCGTACTGCCAAATTATATAAGGCGGCATATTCGGTTCCATATCGCGACGTTCAACTAGGCTTGGCTTACCATAGGTTAGATAAACTCTACCGCGGTCACTTTTATAACCTTCATTTAATCCTGAGGTATATAGTTTATTAGCGATAAGAACTTCTAGGTGATAGGCATTCCAAGCCTCTTGGGGAGCCAAAGGTTTACGCTCTTGCCAAAAGGCGTAGAAATATTTTTTAAGTTTTTCTTCATCTGCTTCGGCAAGTAGGTTTTCTTGAATCATTTGCTCCCTTTCGGTAGAAATAGGGTAGAGGTAATCTACGTATTTTACCATCGAGTCAAGGTTGCCAATACGGTCTACCCAGCTTCCGCTGATGGCTCTATCTTCATAAGTTCCGGCTAATACTTCTTGACTGCTATTGCCTCGGTAAAAGAAGTTTTCGTGTTTTAAAACGGTTTCTCCTTTGGCATTAATAGCTTCAACTACTAAGAGGTAATTTCCACTGGCTAGCTTGCTGATGTCGATTTGACCAATGAGGGGATTTACTTCTGCCGCTTTTGCGCGCGAAAAACCACCAAAGCCATTTAATACTTGTCCGGTAGATTCGTCTTTTAAATAATATTTGATGAGGAAGGTTTCACCGATTTTCACATTGGGGTCTAGGTCAATATTGTAAAGCTCATTGTAAAAGGCTAGTCTTTTTACTGATTCGGGCATAAAGGGTGTGCCCGTAGATATAATCGGGAATAGGTCGAAGCCAGATCTTTGATAGGCTGCTTTGCTTTTTTCATTACTAGGCTTGAAATCCTCTAAATAGATTACTTGAGAGTGATCCGGGTAATTCTTACTTACAGTTAATTGCAGGGGGCGAGCAATTTGAACCGTTTCGGCCGTATCATTAATATCTTGGATTTGTAGTCTTAGCTGGTACTTTCCTTTTCGAAGGGAGAATCGCAATTGATGGAAGAGCAGTTCTTCGAGGCTGCTGGTGTCGCCGTATTCGGGGCTTAAAATTCTAAACCGGTCGGCGGCTACAACGGTGGTATCTCGATAAACTGCAGCTGTAATTTCTAGTCCGCCTAAAAATGTTCCATTTTCCTGTAAGATATAATCTAAACTCTGACTCTCGATACCGAAGTTGATTTCGATATAATTATCTCTATCTCCATCAAGGAACTCATTCAGAGATATATAGAGGTTTGTTTTTTTCGCGGAAATCAGGAGTGGACAGAGTAGGAGGATGTATAGTAGACGCGGCATAAGATGATTTGAGCGATTGTTCTACGAATATAGACGGAAAAAGCTGCAAAAGGTTGTTTCGGGACTTCAAAATTATTTTACATTTGCAGCCCAGAAAAAACAAAGAGGTTCATTTTTTATGGCCTTAACGTTTTAAGGAGAGATGGCAGAGTGGTCGAATGCGGTGGTCTTGAAAACCATTGAGGGTCACACCTCCGGGGGTTCGAATCCCTCTCTCTCCGCAAATCCAAAAGCCTTTACGCGAAGCGTAAGGGCTTTTTTTTATTCCCAAGGCCAAGCTTGCTTGAAGCCGAAGGGAATAAAAAAAAGCCCGTTCAGGCCGCAGGCCGTAAGGCTTTTTTGGATTTGATAACGGTATCCTTATTGGGAAAGGCGACCGCAGGGAGCCAATCCCTCTTGCAGTCTCGGGAATAAAAAAAAGCCCGTTCAGGCCGCAGGCCGTAAGGCTTTTTTGGATTTGATAACGGTATCCTTATTGGGAAAGGCGACCGCAGGGAGCCAATCCCTCTTGCAGTCTCGGGAATAAAAAAAAGCCCGTTCAGGCCGCAGGCCGTAAGGCTTTTTTGGATTTGATAACGGTATCCTTATTGGGAAA
>CATMQD010000092.1 GCA_950073045.1 uncultured Flavobacteriales bacterium
AAGTCATGTTCCTTGCAAAATTGTAAGACCATTTTGGCTAGCAAAAGGCTATACTCTTGGTCCATTTTATGCAGCTCCCAGGCGCTTAAGTTTTTGAAGCTGAGTTTTTTCCGCCATTCGGCACTATAGGGATAGGTATCGGCAACGATGATTTTAAAATGCTGCTCCTGCTCTGGAACAAAATTTACTAAACAGAGGTCGAGGCCATCTAGTGAAGTTCCCGACATTAAACCTATTACCTTCAATTACCTTTACTATTAAGATTTTGCGGCATAAAGTGTACCTTTGCGCACCGACTCAAAAGAGCTACAAGATTAAACATTATTACTATGAATTTTGAACTTACGGAGGAGCATTTAATGATCCAGCAAGCCGCTCGTGATTTTGCCCAAAACGAATTGTTACCGGGTGTAATCGAGCGTGATGATAAGCAGATTTTTCCTGCAGAACAGGTGAAGAAGATGGGAGAGCTTGGTTTCATGGGTATGATGGTGGACCCAAAATACAATGGAGCAGGATTGGATACCATTTCCTACGTATTGGCCATGGAGGAAATTTCCAAGGTTGATGCCTCTGCATCGGTAGTGATGTCTGTAAACAACAGCTTAGTTTGCTGGGGACTGGAGAAATTCGGTACCGAAGAACAAAAAGAAAAATACCTAAAGCCATTGGCTAGTGGTGAGATTATTGGCGCCTTCTGTTTATCAGAGCCCGAAGCTGGTTCTGACGCTACTTCTCAAAAAACTACTGCCGAGGATAAGGGCGATCATTACCTTTTAAACGGTAATAAGAACTGGATTACCAATGGTGGTTCGGCTAGCGTTTATTTGGTGATGGCTCAAACCGATTTGGAAAAAGGTCACCGCGGAATTAACTGTCTTATCGTAGAGCGTGGAATGGAAGGTTTCACCGTTGGTAAGAAAGAAGATAAAATGGGGATCCGTGGTTCGGATACTCACTCTTTGATGTTCCAAGATGTTAAGGTACCTAAGGAAAACCGCATTGGTGAGGATGGATTTGGATTCAAATTTGCCATGAAGGTTTTAAGTGGTGGCCGTATTGGTATCGCTGCTCAAGCTTTAGGTATTGCAAGTGGTGCCTTTGAATTAGCTACCAAATATGCCAAGGAGCGTAAAACCTTCGGTAAAGAAATCGGTAAGCACCAAGGTGTAGGTTTTAAACTCGCGGATATGGCTACCGAGATTGATGCCGCTCGCTTGATGTGTTTAAAAGCCGCTTGGATGAAGGACAATGGTATGAACTTCGACAAAGAGAGTGCCATGGCTAAATTATATGCCTCAGAAATTGCCATGAAAACTACCGTAGAAGCAGTGCAAGTACACGGCGGTTATGGTTATGTAAAAGAGTACCACGTAGAGCGTTTAATGCGCGATGCTAAGATTACTCAGATTTATGAGGGTACTTCTGAAATTCAGAAAATTGTTATTTCTCGTGCCGTACTAGCGGACTAGTTACACGAGCTTTTAAAATATAAAGCCTCTTCCTTTTGGGAGGGGCTTTTTTATTTGAGACTTTAGACGCTATGAAGATGCCTGATTTTGGTTGAACACAAATTTTCACTAGAAGCAAAATACTGTATTGTCAACTGAATCAAGTCTAAAAGCGAGCTATGCGAGCGTACTAAATACTAGCTACTAAATACTAATCTAACAGTGACCGAAGGGAACGGTCTAATTTGGCAGCCAAAAGCTGCCAAAAGTCACAACAACTCAGCAGCTTGCTCTAACGTCATTCCTCTACTACCTTTCACCAATATTAATTTGCCTTTCGGCAGATGGGTTTCCAGCCAAGAGATTAAATCTGTGGTGCTTTCAAATTTTAAGGGATCACCTTCAGTTTGAGCGAATGCTTTACCCACTAATATTGTTTTATCGTAGCCACTGGCTAAAGCCTGTTCCGCTATACGCTGATGCTCCGCTTTTTCATAAGGACCTAATTCAAACATATCCCCTAAAATCACCCACTTTTCAGAATTAGGTTTTTCCTTCAATGCGTTGAAATTGTGGAGGGCGGCCTCCATACTAGAGGGATTGGCATTGTAATAATCCTTTACCAAAAGGTTATGCTGGCCATCTTCCATCTGAGAACGGTTATTAGATGGGCGATAGCTTTCAATGCCTTGCTTTATTTCTTCAGGCTTTAATCCAAAGTGGGCGCCTAAACTAATGGCGATGGCTAAATTGGTGAAGTTATAGGCACCAGTAAGATGGGATTGTATCTTAAGATTTTGCCATTGAACCTGTACAAAGGTGCTGCCTTCATTAATCGGATATACGGGGAAGTCGGCCTTTTCATCTGCGCCATAGCGCTTTTGGTCAATGTCCTTACTCTTTTCAATTTGGATAGGATCCTGAATATTAACCCAGGCCATTTTATTGCGCTGGCGAAGGTTTTCAAAGAGCTCGCTTTTTCCTTTAATAACGCCCTCGGGTCCACCAAAACCTTCGAGGTGGGCTTTCCCATAATTGGTGATAAAGCCAATATCCGGCTGAGAAAGGCTGCTCAAAAACTCTATTTCTCCCTGGGCATTGGCGCCCATTTCAATGACGGCAATTTCGGCTTCTGGTCCAATGGAAAGTAGGCTTAGTGGCACCCCAATATGGTTATTCAAATTCCCTTGGGTATAAGATACTTTGAACTTCTCTTTGAGTACTGATACCACTAATTCCTTACTGGTGGTTTTGCCATTACTACCGGTTAAGCCAATCACGGGAATTTCTAATTGCATCCGATGAAAACGAGCTAGCTCTTGCAAGGCTTTTAAGCTATCGGGCACTAATACTTTTCGGGCTCCTTCGAATTTGGGCTCATCCACAATTGCGGCAATGGCTCCTGCTTCAATGGCTTTATCGGCAAAGAGGTTGCCATTAAAGTTTTCGCCTTTGAGCGCGACATAAAGTTCGCCGGGCTTAAGTTTTCTGGTGTCGGTGCAAACCCCTTCGCTGCTTAGGAAGAGGTCGTAAAGATTATTGATATCCATAAAAAAACCCCGACGCTACGGTCGGGGTAAAGGTCTTAGTTATACTTGTAGCGTTTAAACTTATCACGCTTAGGTTTCTTAGGTCGTTTCTCGCGATCTTCTTCCAAGTTTTGGAATCCAACACGGTCCATCGCACAACGGAAACCGATATAGTCAGTAGATTGATCTTCTTCTAGAAAGCGACGAGTACCAGGGCTTAACCAATAAGCATTGTCTTTCCAGCTGCCACCTTTATAAACACGAGTAGTATTACCTACTAGAGTAGTGGTGGAGTAGTCGTACATCAATGGCTCACCTTCTTCAGTTTCTTGATCATAATAGATAGAAGATTGCTTGTCACCATCAATATGGTCGCGGTAATCTGATTTCTTGTAATTACGACGATTTAAGTTTTCTTCTTCGGTAACATCACGACGAGGAAGTTCACCTGGTAGCGCAACAATGCTAGAGTCAGTATCGTACTGTGGCTCCTGCAACACTTCTAGGGCACCTAAACCTTGGTAATCTTTATCCCAAGTTTGGAATTCGTTACCACGGAATGGATTTAAACCGCGCATATCTTCTAAAGAAAGTGGACGGTAAACATCCAATACCCACTCGGCTACGTTACCTGCCATATCGTAAAGACCGTAATCGTTAGGAGGGTAGAATTTAACCTGCATTGTAGTTGCTGCTTGGTCATTTAACCAACCGCCGGTACCCATGAAGTCGCCACGGCCACGCTTAAAGTTAGCTAGCATATTACCTCTTTGGTCGGCATCTGGATTACGAGAAGCGGAACCGTTCCAAGTAAATTTGTTATTGTCGGTATTTCGGTTGTACACACGACTACCAGCATTACCATAAGCAGCATATTCCCATTCTGCCTCTGTTGGTAGACGGTATTTAGGTAAAAGGATACCGTCTTCGATTTTCACCGGACGACCTTCATCGCCGTAAGGGCTATTAGGATTATAATCTTCTAAACCTGCTTTATTCTGCTGAGTATACTCACCAGTTTTGTAGAGGTAAACTTCCGTATTAAAGTGATCGGCATCTGCCTGATCTGGGAATTCGTTAAAGATTCCTTCTTCGATAAGAATGTTTTCGTTTACACGGTCGGTTCTCCAGCTACAGTACTTCATCGCTTGAATCCAGCTAACCCCTACAACTGGGTAGAAGTTATAGGCTGGGTGACGGAAATAATTCTCTACATACATTTCGTTGTAGGAAAGTTCATCACGCCATACCAAGGTATCTGGAAGGGCAGAAGTTAAAATTTCTGGATAGTAGTCAATATCAAACACTCGACGAATCCAGTAAAGGTATTCGCGGTAATCGGTATTGGTAACTTCATTTTCGTCGATGTAGAAGGACTGCACCGAAACTTGACGTGGGATATTATCCCAATCTTGATAAACATCTTGCTCTACCCGTCCCATGGTAAAGGTTCCGCCTTCTACAAACACTAAACCTGGACCAGTAGGCTGGCCTTCATAATCGGTGTTTACAAAAAAGCCTCCATTATCCGAATCATTGTAGGACCATCCGGTAGTATTGGATGATTCACCACCGCAGGAGCTGAGTAGGAAAATTCCAGCTAGTGCAGGACTCAAGGATTTTAGAATGTTCAATCGACTCATAGTATCTAGGGATTCTTAAGGTCTATATAACTAAAACTTAGGGCAACTTATTGCTTTGGTTCGCTTACGCGGAGTGCGACAAGGGAACTGATAGGAAAGTGATACTTCGTGAGCACCACCTAAATTGTTGGCTATACTAGAGATTGTATAATCGTAGCTATATCCAAAGCCCCAATTACCTTCTAGAGGAGTATAACCTACTAATATTACCAGGGCATCAGGGTTAGTAGTACTACTACGGAAACCTAATCCGCCTTTAAAATCACCTCGAGAGAAAGCCATGCTAGTAGTGATTTGGTCGTAAGGACCTTGAATTTGATAAACAATATTAGGAATCAAATAATTTTGAAGATCGGTAACCAAACGCTTACGTCCTAAAGGAATCGTAAAGCCCATGTGAGCAGTAAACTTAAGTGGTAAGCGATCTTGCACGAAGAAGCTAACATCAGGTTGAGTAAGGTGAGAGGCAACAAAGCCAAAGTAAAATCTTTCGGTGTAACCAATTAATCCCGCGGTAAGGTCGAAGGCACTAACGGTATTGCTACCAGGATTGGCTTCTGCGGTTTCGCCAACAAATCCATAATAAGGATCGATTTCGTCCGGGAAAGTAAAGTTGTTCCAGTCGATAGCAATTTGACGGAAGGTACCTTGGAAACCAGCTAAGATGCTGAATTTACGAGAAGCTTTTAGATGGTAGCTGTAAACCAAGCTTGCATCAGTTGTAGAAAAGGCTCCATCGCCTGCCTCATCGCGCATGAGCAATACGCCGACACCCCCATTTAGCGGAGCAACATATTGATCGTAACTGGCACTGTATGTTTGATAAACATTCAGTACCGGATACTGGTTACGATAGTTTAAATTTAAGCGTGGACACTTGGATACCCCAGCAAAGGCAGGGTTCAAGTACATCGGGTTTGCATAGAATTGACTAAAGTGAGCATCCTGTGCTTTTAAGGCCGCAGAACTGCCTAAAGTCAATACAGCAAATAAGGTTAGTAGTCTTTTATTCATCCTCTCAGGAGAGTTTGGGGCTACAATGATACAAATTATTGAAGAGAGTCCGACTCTCGGAAACTTCCTAACTAGCAAATAAAATGATTTTTTCCACATCCTGACTTTAAGAACTCAAAAATCGCGCGTCTATTATATGACGTATATATATACAGCAATGAATACTAAGTATATCTTAGCGGCGTTTACATGCCGAAACCTATATAATACTGGATTTTGATGAATAGCAAGTTTTTCCTTGCCCCCTTATTAGTTCTATGCACTTCTCTATTTGCCCAAGAAAAATTACCCCCTCGTAATTTAGAATGGCAGGCTGCCTTGGCGGTAGATGAGAATTTTAGTTCCTATGTTCCCAATTTAAAGAATGGTTCGCAGCATCCTTCTTTACCAGATGTACCGCAATTTTGTGAGAGTCTGCCCCAAAGAATTACTGCGGCGGATTCGGTGCGCCTAGTAATCCTTAGTTCGGAATTAGTACCAGGAAAGGAGAAGGCGGTATTTAAGAATAGAGAATTAGCTTCTAAAACTGATTTAGATTTTCAGTCCAATCCAGGTTATTCAAAATCGGGCTCTAGTCTCTCTTATTGTTTTACGCCCTTTTATCGAGAAAATGGTCAACTCTATCGGGTTACCTCTTATCAGCTCGAGCTTATTAAAGGTGCACGCAAGGCAGATTTTAATCCTATCCGACGAAAGCAACAATTAGCCAATAGCGCGCTGAGTAGCGGAACCTGGCATAAACTCCGCATCAGCGAAAGCGGGATGTATAAGATTACCGCCACTTACCTTGATAATAATGGAATTGGGGAATCGGATGTAGCGATAAACGATATTCGACTTCTTGCCAATGATCAAGCTACTTTACCCGAAGCATTTAATCAAGCTCGAACGATTGATTTGCAAGAGCGGGCTTTTAAAGTGGTCGATAATAATAACGACGGCCTATTTAATGGTAGTGATTACCTCCTGTTTTACGGCTATGGTCCGCACAAGTGGGTGTATAATGAGAATAACGATCGTTTCGATTATCATAAAAACATCTACCGTGAGTATAATTATGTATTTATTAGTGTAGATGCAGGTTCCTCCAAAACCCTAAATACACAAGCTTCTTTAAGTAATCCTCAGCAGGTGGTTTCTACTTTCGATGATTTTGATGCGGAGGAAGAGGACCTGATAAATCTGGTTGGTACTGGTCGGGATTGGTATGGCGATATCTTCGAGTTCACCCTGAGTTATAATTACAACTTCCTGTTTCCGAATATCGATTTAAGCGAGGCTGTAGATCTTCGGGTTGATCTAGTGGGTAGGGTGTCAACCCCTGGCACGAGTGTAGAAACGAGGTATGCTAGTCAGAATATTCTCTCTAATCCCATTGGGGCATATCAAACCGTGGGAAATTA
Source organism: uncultured Flavobacteriales bacterium (assembly GCA_950073045.1). Lineage (GTDB taxonomy): Bacteria > Bacteroidota > Bacteroidia > Flavobacteriales > Schleiferiaceae > Croceimicrobium. The sequence continues at coordinate 7,041 of CATMQD010000092.1, forward strand.
CCCTGCTTATGTGGAGCGCTCTAATCAGCGAACTACCTTTAATGCCCAGGGACCTAATATTACTCTTAATCTAACTTATAATAATGCCGCTAATCCAACTGGTGTAGTTTGGTTAGATCTTATTGAGCTGAATGTGCGTCGACAGCTTGATATGAATAATGCTGGCGGTGCTTTGGTTTTTAGAGACAGCAGAACTGTAGGTCAAGGAGTGGTTACCTTTAGTATTAATAATGCTCCTTCTGATTTAGAAGTTTGGCAGATTAACCGCTTGGGTAGTCATAGCAAAGTTTTAGGTAGCCTTAATGGATCTAGCTATGAGTTTAATGCAGACGCTAGTGAGCTTAAAGAGTATGTAGCTTTTACCGGGTCCAATTTTAATAGTCCGGATTATATCGGTGAAATTGAGAATCAAGATTTGCATGCGATGCCGGTGCCGGAGATGATAATTGTCGTACATCCCAACTTTTTAGAGGAAGCGGAGGAATTGGCGAAATATCATAATGAAACGGAAAACGTAAACACTGCCGTGGCTACTACCGATCAGATTTATAATGAGTATGGTTCTGGAGGGCAAGATTTAAGTTCTATTCGCGACTTTATTAAGGACTTGTACGATCGTTCGGAGAATGGTCAGTTTAAATATGTATTGCTATTTGGTGATGCTTCTTATGATTATAAAGATCGGGTTAGTGGCAACAATAACTTTGTGCCTACCTGGCAATCGAATTACAGTTATTCTCTAGGCTTATCGAGCATCACGGATGATTATTTCGCCTATATGGATCCCGGTGAAGCCACGCAGTTTAGCGGAGCAATAATGGATCTTGGTGTGGGTCGAGCTCCAGTAAGTAATAAGGTACAGGCTCAGAACTTTGTAAATAAGGTTAAGCATTATGGTGAAGGCGCACAGCGTTTTGGTGAGTGGCGGAACCGTATCCTTTTAATGACCGATGATGTTGATATAGGCTGGGAGCGGACCTGGTTTGTTCCTCCATCCGAAAACTTAGCCTTGCAGGCGAAGGATGCTTCAAATGCCTTTAATATTCAAAAGATCTATCAAGATGCCTATCAGCAAGTAACTAGCACCGGTAGTCAAACTTACCCCGAGGCCCAAAGAGATATGTTCCGTGCAGTTCAGCAAGGATGTCTTCTCACTAATTACATAGGACACGGCGGTGAGATTGGCTTGGCTTCCGAAAAACTACTGCAATTATCTGATGTTAACGGCTGGTCTAATTACGATGCGCTCTCCTTATTTATAACTATTACTTGTGAGTTCACGCGTTATGATGATCCCAAACGGGTATCTGCTGGTGAGCAATTACTGCTCAATCCTGTAGGTGGGGCCATCGCTTTATTGTCTACTACCCGAGTTGTAGGTGTACAGGATGCAGTGCAGGTAAATGAAGCAATTTTCGATACTATTCTGGCCCGCCCAAATGGAGTGCCTCAAACTTTAGGTCAGATTATAAGAGCGGCTAAAAATGACAATTTTGTAAGAGCGCGATTTACTAAATCCAAATTCTCTTTAATTGGAGACCCCGCTTTAAGGCTGGCAATTCCAGAATATGGAGTTACCTTAAATTCATTAAATGCCAATAGCGGGAAGAACTTGGCTCAGGACACCATCAAGGCCCTCTCCTTCGTTGAAATTGGAGGTGAAGTTCAGGATCTCAATGGTCAGGTAATGACCGATTTTAATGGATTGCTAAATATTAGCATATTCGATAAGGAAAGTCAGCGCCAAACTTTAGTTAATGATGGAGTAGGTGCGCCAATTAACTTTAAAGAAAGGAACAGTTTATTGTATCGTGGTAAGGTAGAAGTAACTAATGGCCAATGGACGGCAGAGTTTCGAGCGCCTTTAGGAATCAACTACCAATTTGGTTTTGGTAAGGTTAGTATGTATGCTTATGATGCTACTAATAATCGCGATGCTGGTGGTGCCTATGATTCGATAATCGTTGGTGGTTATAACGATGATGCCCCGGAAGATAATTTAGGGCCTGAGATTAAGCTCTATATGAATGATGCTAGTTTCGTGCGCGGTGGAATAACGGGCAGCGACCCCTATATCTATGCAGAGTTAAAAGACTCTAGCGGCATTAACACCGTTGGTAATGGCGTAGGTCAGGATTTAAGGGCAGTTTTAAATTCTGCCACGGATCAACCCTATATTCTTAATGAGTATTACGAAGCAGACCTTAACTCCTATAAACAAGGGAGCCTGCGTTATCAACTCTTCGACTTGGAGCCCGGGACTTATAAAATTGACTTACGTGCTTTTGATATTTATAATAATCCATCCGAGGCTAGTACCGAATTTGTGGTTGCTGAATCTGCCGACTTAGCCTTGGACCGCGTTTTAAATTATCCGAATCCTTTTACTACTTATACCGAGTTTCAGTTTGAACATAATCGTGCCAATCAGCCTTTGCAAGTGCAAGTGCAGGTATTTACGGTTTCAGGTCGCTTGGTTAAGACTATCAATCAGGAAATTCAAAGCATTGGAAACCGGGTTACGGGTATTAGCTGGAATGGTTTAGATGACTACGGAGATAAGATTGGTAAGGGAGTTTATGTGTACAGAATAAAGGTGAAATCCTTAACAGATAATAGTTCAGCAGATGAATACGAAAAACTCGTCATCTTACGTTAACGGAAGGTTTGCTTTTAAAACCTATTTTTGCCAACCTAAAAATCTATAATGAAGCAATTTATTGCTCTAGTTCTGCTAGTATTTTTCAGTTTCTCAGCTGAAGCCCAATTTGGCTCATTCAATGGAAATAGCGATTATTTCGAAGAATTAAGGACCATCTCTGTGGCGGTGCCGATTATTGCAGTTTCCCCTGATGCGCGTGCCGGAGGTATGGGTGATGTAGGAGCAGCAACTGCGCCCGATGCCAACTCCATTTATTGGAACACTGGTAAATTAGCCTTTTTGGAAGATGGTACTAATACCCTTTCAATGAGCTATACTCCATGGTTAAACCGATTGGTGAACGATATTAATCTGGCTCATATCTCCTATGCTGCTAAGTTCGATGATAAGCAAGGCCTGGCCATTGCTATGCGATATTTCTCTTTGGGCGAGATTAACTTCCGCGATCAGGATAACCAGCCACAAGGTACGGGCCAGCCTTATGAGTTTACTTTAAATGCCGGATACGGTCTTCAGTTAAGTCGCCACTTTAGTATGGGGGTAGGTTTACGCTTTATTTACAGCGATCTTACCAATGGTTTACAAACTGCGGGAATCGAAACCACTCCTGGTTCTTCCTTATCAGCCGATCTTGGTTTTTACTATCAGAGCGATCGCATGTCCATGGGTGGTGGCCAATACCAGAGTTTTAGCGGTGGCTTAAACATTTCTAATATTGGTGGAAAGATAAGTTATGGTACTTCTCAGGAATCTGCCGATTTCTTACCAGCTAATTTACGTTTAGGTGGTGGCTATCATTTAGATATTGATCGTTATAACCGCTTCTCAATTTATGCAGATTTCAATAAGTTATTAGTGCCAACTCCACCCGTACGGGATGAGAATGGTGAAATTATCGCAGGGATTGATGATAATGTATCTTCTTTTGCTGGGGTTTTTCAATCATTTAATGATGCTCCAGGCGGAACATCCGAAGAATTGGAAGAGATCAATATTAATGTTGGTGCTGAATATTGGTACGATAATAAATTCGCCTTTCGCGGTGGTTATCAATATGAGGACCCAGAAAAAGGGGGGCGTCAGTATTACACGATAGGTTTAGGTATCCAGTACAATGTATTTGGATTGGATTTCGCCTATTTAATTCCAGCTTCGGCAACCGTTCGCAGTCCTTTAGAAAACACTCTGCGTTTTACCCTGTTGTTTAATTTCGAACAAGCGCAGTAATATATTGGAAGAAAAAAATCTCGAGTTTCAAAGTGAACTCAAAGCGGTGCCCTTCGAGGGATTGAACAGTCAAGAAATGAATTTAATTCATAAGGCACTGGGTGCCCGCGACCGCAGTCATTCCCCCTACAGTAATTTTAAAGTTGGAGCGGCCATCTTAATGGCAAACGGCCAGGTGGTGTTAGGGGCCAATCAAGAGAACGCAGCATACCCCAGTGGTTTATGTGCCGAACGAGTGGCAATGTTCTCTGCAGGCGTAGAATTCCCAAAGGAACGAATGGAGGCTTTAGCCGTTTGTGTAGATGAGCGCGCAACAAATCTTCCTTTTCCTTGCGGAGGGTGCCTGCAGGTAATGAGCGAATATGAGTTTAAGCAGAAGGAATCATTAAAGTTATATTTAATTCATCCTACTAAAGAGCTGGTCTACACCACACAAAGCACTCGCGACCTCCTTCCTTTCAGCTTTAATGAAAGTCACCTCCCAGATTAGTTTACCTTGCTGGCTTTTTGTATAAATTTGCCGCTCCCAATCAATAAGTAACATGCCGAAGAAGAAGATTACAAAGAAGGTATATCTACAATGGTATGAAGATATGCTCTTCTGGCGAAAGTTTGAGGATAAGGCAGCCGCCCTGTACATCCAACAGAAAATCCGCGGATTCCTCCATTTATATAATGGTCAGGAAGCGGTATTAGCAGGCTCCGCCTTTGCGATGGAAGAAAATGATCGGATGATCACCGCTTACCGAAACCACGTACAGCCTATTGCTCTTGGAGTAGATCCAAAGAAAATTATGGCCGAGTTATGTGGTAAGGTAGATGGAACTTCTCAAGGTAATGGAGGTTCCATGCACATGTTTTCTAAGGAACATAATTTCTTTGGTGGACATGGTATCGTTGGTGGTCAAATCCCCTTAGGTGCTGGTTTGGCTTTCGCTGATAAGTATTTAGAAACGGGTGCAGTTACCCTGTGTTATATGGGTGATGGTGCCGTGCGCCAAGGTAGTTTCCATGAAACCATGAACTTAGCGATGCTCTGGAACTTACCAGTAGTTTTTGTAGTAGAGAACAATGGCTATGCAATGGGCACCTCGGTAGAGCGTACTG
>CATMQD010000093.1 GCA_950073045.1 uncultured Flavobacteriales bacterium
AGAATAACCATCACCCTCAAAGCGTATGGCACGGCTTTGCTTAATGTAATCACGAAGTACATTAAAGATGGCATCATCTTTCTTCATACCGTCGGCAATATGTCCATCAACGGCAGTTTTAAACTCACGTAATTGAGATGCCATAATAGAGTTCATTACCGTCATTGGTTGGGCACAGTTTGCCGCAGAACCTACTGCTCTTAACTCAAATTTGTTTCCGGTAAAGGCGAATGGAGAAGTACGGTTACGATCGGTATTGTCTAATAAGATTTCGGGTATCTTACCTACCACGTTTAACTTAAGATCGGTTTTTTGCTCTGGACTTAGTTTACCTTTCTCTAGTTTCTCCAGGGCATCCAAAGTAGCGGTTAGCTGAGAGCCGATAAATACCGAAATAATCGCGGGGGGTGCTTCATTTGCGCCCAAACGGTGATCATTTCCAGCGGAAGCGATAGAAGCACGAAGTAAATCGGCATGCTTATGCACCGCCATAATGGTATTGATAAAGAAAGTAAGGAACTGAAGATTGCTCTTTGGAGTTTTACCTGGTGCTAATAAGTTTACACCCGTATCGGTAGCTAGTGACCAGTTATTATGCTTTCCACTTCCGTTTACACCAGCATAAGGCTTTTCGTGTAATAATACTTTAAAGTGATGGCGACGCGCAACTTTATCCATCACATCCATAATTAAGGAGTTGTGATCTACAGATACGTTGGCTTCTTCAAATACTGGAGCTAGCTCGAATTGACTAGGCGCTACCTCGTTATGGCGAGTTTTTACAGGAATACCTAAACGGTAAGATTCCATTTCTAACTCGCGCATAAACATACGAGCACGCTCTGGAATAGATCCAAAGTAATGATCATCTAACTGCTGACCTTTAGCTGGCGCATGACCAAGCACGGTACGACCCGTAAGCACTAAGTCTGGACGAGCATGGAAAAGTGCAGTATCTACTAAGAAATATTCTTGCTCCCAACCTAGGGTAGCGGTTACTTTACGCACATTACGATCGAAATACTGGCAAACAGCAGTTGCGGCTTGGTCAATAGATTGAAGGGCACGTAACAATGGAGTTTTATTATCTAGTGCTTCTCCAGTATAGGCTACGAAAACGGTAGGAATACATAAGGTGTGCCCCATTATAAAGGCCGGACTAGTAGGATCCCAAGCAGTATAACCACGTGCTTCAAAAGTGTTACGAATACCACCATTTGGGAAACTAGAAGCATCTGGCTCTTGCTGAACCAACATGCCGCCGCTAAACTTCTCGATGGCTTGACCATCGCCAGTTGGCTCAAAAAATGAATCGTGCTTTTCAGCGGTAGAACCAGTTAAAGGCTGAAACCAGTGGGTGTAATGGGTAGCGCCCATATTAATGGCCCAAGCTTTCATACCTGAAGCCACTTGATCGGCAATAGAACGATCAATTTTACTTCCCTTTCGCATCGCTCCGATAACACTATCGTAAGCATCAGGAGTCATATACTCCTTCATAGCGCGGAAGTTAAAGGTATGCTCCCCGTAAATTTCGGAAACACGAGTATAAGGCAAGTTTACCTCTTGGGGCATTCTCCTCTGTGCTTCACTAAGTGCTGAAAAACGCATTTTTGGCATGGGTGAAAAATTTTGAGCAAAATAAAGCCTTCTGCACCCTAAATCCCAGAAAAAATAAAATTATTTACAAACACCCCCTTTAATAAGAGGGGTTAAACCTAGAAAACAACGTTAATAAACGCCAACCACCCCTAAGAAATAGGTGATGTACAATAAAAACATAATTAATCCTTGCCAGCGGGAAATCACTCCACGCTTCATCCAAAGCATAAAAGGCAGGATTATTAAACTAATACCTAACAACCAGGGGAAGTCAAAAGTCATCAATTCTGAACTTTTTACTGGTAAATCCACGATTAAGCCGGTAATACCCAAAACCGCTAGAATATTAAAGATGTTAGAACCGATTAAGTTTCCTAAAGAAAGATCTTGCTCACCTTTGAAGCTGGCAATTAAGGAAGCGGCTAGTTCGGGTAAGCTGGTGCCAATAGAAACTACGGTTAATCCTACTACCCTTTCACTTATCCCCCAATCGGTGGCAATGCTCACTGCACCGCGCACTAGGAAGTCGGCTCCATAGCGTAAACCCGCAATACCAGCGCCCAGAAAGAGTAGCATTTTCCAGATGCTCAACAATTTGGCCTCCGAATATTCAGCTTTCTTCACTTCCTTGCGGGAGCTGCGAATTTGAAACACATTATAAAGCACCAGGAGGAGGAAGAGTATTAGGGCTTCCCAAAAGCTTAGTACCTCATTCCATAAAAAGGCGAAAAGCAAGAGGCTCACAAAAAACATAATGCCCCAATCAATGCGCATGGTTCTACGTCCAACCTGCATAGGGAAGACCATCGCGGTTAAGCCAAGGATCAAAGCAATATTGGCAATATTAGAACCGATAACATTCCCAAAGGAGATATCAACATGGCCATCGATAGCGTCTTTTAAACTCACTAATAGCTCTGGGGCCGAAGTCGCGAAACTCACCACGGTCATCCCTACTACCAATAAAGAAATCTTAGCGCGAAGGGCGATATCTACAGAAGCCTTTACTAGCCAGTCGCCGCCCAAGAGAAGTAAAACCACTCCACCTAGGACCAATAAATAATCCATAGCTAGAATTTGTCGCGCTTGATAGAACCAGTGATTTCCTCAATTTGTTTTTTCTCCTCCTCTACCTTCTCCTTAAATTTTCGAAGGTCGCTGCCTTCAGATGTTTTATTGATTTCGCTTTTGATATCCTCGGTGGCATTGCGGACCTCCCGAATACCCTTACCGATACCACGCGCAATCTCTGGTATGCGATTAGCTCCGAAGAACATAATCACCAAGAGTAAAATAACCACGACTTCTCCGCCGCTTATATTTAGAAAAAGAAAGGGTGTAAACATGTGCCAAAATTAACCAAAAAACCCCGACCAAGGTTTAAACCAGTGGTCGGGGTTTTGAATGCTATTAAAAGAGTATTATTCCTTTTCCTTGCCCTCTTCTTTCTTCATGGTGTCGATCATAATCGGCGTTGCAATGAAGAGTGAAGAATAGGTACCAACTACGACACCAATTAATAAGGCAAACATAAATCCTCGAATCACTTCACCTCCAAAGATGAAGATGATTAACAATACGAAGAAGGTAGTTAAAGAGGTGTTGATGGTACGACTTAAGGTACGGTTCAAGGCCTCATTAACGATTTCATGCATTCCCTTTTTCTTATTATGGGTGCGGAAGTACTCACGAATACGGTCAAACACTACCACGGTATCGTTAAGCGAGTAACCAATTACCGTAAGAATCGCCGCGATAAAGGCTTGATCAATCTCTAAAGAGAAAGGCAAGATTCCATACAGTAAAGAGAATAATGACATTACTACCAATACATCGTGGAAAGCCGCGGCAACAGCACCAGCACTAAACTGCCACTTACTGAAACGAATCAAGATGTAAAGGAAGATTACGATAAGGGAGAAGATAATCGCTAATACCGCCGCCGATTTAATATCATCAGCAATGGTAGGTCCTACCTGACGCTCGGCTACTACACCGATATCGCCAGCTCCAGAAGCTTCCGAATAGAAATCTTCTTTGGAAGGAGCCTCCAAGTAATAAGACTTTAAGCCTTCGTACAAACGGTTCTTGATATCATCTTCTACCTCGGCACCAGTTTCGTTAATCTTAAACTTGGTGGTTACAATAATCTGAGATTCTTCACCAATAGTTTTAACCTCTGGGAAAACCTTAGCTCCATCTTCATTTATAAAGAAGTCGCCTAATGCAGTTTGGATATCCACCGAATTCACCGCTTGATCAAAACGAACTTGGTAAGAACGACCACCTACGAAATCAACACCGTAATTTAAACCACGGGTAGAAAGTGAGATGATACCGGTAAGGATAATTAATCCACTAATAGTGTAAGCTATCTTACGCTTAGCTAAGAAGTCGATATTAAACTTGGTGAAAGCATTACGAGTAGCATTAGTAAAGAAGGCCACTCCTTTTTTACTTGATAAACGAGCTTCAAATACCAAACGGGTGATGAAAATCGCACAGAATAAAGAGGTAAGGATACCGATGATTAAGGTGGTGGCAAAACCACGGATCGGACCAGTACCAAAGGCGAATAATATTACCCCAGTAAGGAAGGTGGTTACGTTCGCATCAATAATTGAAGAGTAGGCATTTTTATAACCATCTTCAATGGCTAAGCGAAGACCTTTACCATTATTTAATTCTTCACGGATACGCTCATAGATAAGTACGTTGGCATCTACCGCCATACCAATGGTAAGCACGATACCAGCAATACCCGGTAAGGTTAATACCGCACCAATCGAAGCAAGTACTCCAAAGATGAAGAACATGTTTACGATAAGAGCTAAATCCGAAGCGGCACCTGCACCACTGTAATAGAATATCATGTAAACCATTACAATGCCTAAGGCAATTACGAAGGACCATAGTCCAGCTTGAATTGCTTCCTGACCTAAACTTGGTCCTACAATATCTGCCTGAATAATACGAGCAGGCGCTGGAAGTGCACCGGCTTTAAGAATATTCGCTAAATCCTCTGCTTCCTTTACAGTGAAGTCTCCAACTATCTCGGTACGACCGTTGCTAATTTCATTGTTTACGCGAGGGAAAGAGTAAGCTAAATTATCCAGCACTACTGCTACCGAGCGGTTGTCTTCCTTATTATTAGGATCACCAACAGCCTCACGAGTTAATTTCGCCCAACGGTTTGCACCATTAGCGTTCATGGTCATGGTAACTACCGGCTGGTTAGCTTGGTTAAAGTCTTGACGAGCATCCACAACCACATCGCCGCTTAAGGCAGCACCGCCATCGCGAGTAGTTTTGGCTGCTAGTAAATACATTAAGCCGTTTTCATCTGGCTTAGCAGTCCAAAGAAATTTCAGGTTGCGCATGTTTCCTGGAAGAAGCGCTAAAATTCTTGGGTTAGATAAATACTCATTTACCTTGTCAGTATCTGAAACCTGCGTAAATCCAACGATTGGACCATTACGTGGTTGACCAGACTCTTGATCGAAGTTGGCACTAAATACTTGGAATAAAGGATTGAATGAATTGGCTGCATCTGTGCTATCACTGCTTTCTTCGGCAATAAGAGTGTCATTGGCTACACCATTGCTATCGGTAGCCGCTACGGTAGCGCTATCTCCTTCATCATCGGTATCAATAGCTTCAAACTGATCTAGGTTTTCGGAGCTAGTAGTAGAATTGGTATCCGCCTTATTGGCATTAGGATTTTCTACTAAACCTCTCAAACGCTCATTGGCAGAAATTAAGAAGTTGATTACCTCGAAGTTATCGTAAAGCTCATAAAATTCGAGCTCTGCAGTAGATTGTAATAGTTTTTTAACTCGGTCTGGATCTTTAACCCCTGGAAGTTCTACTAAGATACGGCCACCATCATCCAATCTTTGGATATTAGGCTGAACCACCCCAAACTGGTCGATACGAGCACGAAGAACGGTATATACGTTTTCTACAGAAGCATTCACCTGAGCGGTGATTTCTTGCTTTACTTTATCGTTCGTAGCATTAAAACCTAATTTATCGTTCATTTCCTTAGTGCCAAATACACTAGGGTCGCTATACTTTAGGTTTGCTCCACGAGATTCGTTAATCTGATCGAAGGCCTCAAAGAAATTATCCAAGTAATTATCTTGGGTATTGGCAGCATTTTCATCTGCGGTTTGAATAGCCTCATTGAAAACGATGTTATTGGTCTTGTTTGCAATCTCTCTTAAGATATCCTTTACAGATACTTCTAAGATTACGTTCATACCACCACGTAGATCCAAACCAAGGTTAATCTCCTTTTCCTTTACATCACCATAGGTATAGGTGTTAAAGAAAACCTTCTGGGTTCTCATGGAATCCAGGTAACTTTCTCTTAGTTCAGAATCGCCGTTGGCATAATCATCGGCATCGCTCTCAATAGACCGTGTGATATAGGTAAATGAAAGCTGATAAATACAAGCCAGTGCAAATACAATGGCAAACAATCGGATAACTCCTTTATTCTGCATTACTTAATAGTAGAAGGGTGTTCAAATAAAGGCGGCAAATATAGTTTTTCAGCTAATAAATAACAATGAACGTTAACTATATCACCAAGCGAAGGGTCGGAATTATACGTAATTTTACCAAAACTCCTTATTTATGCGCCAATTATACCTCTGCATTTTCGCCCTGTTTTTTCTCCAAAGCACTAAGGCTCAGCTACGCTTTGCTTTCGATCAAGAAATCAACACAAAAGTTTACCACGGAACCGACAGTGTATTAAATCCTTGGGCCGGTGGATTAAATTATCCTGTTTTTAACAATTTCGACCTTAATTTCGATGGTATGGAGGATCTTTTGATCTTCGATCGGAGCGGAAAACGGCTTATTCCGATGGTTCAGGAAATTCATAATGGCGATACGGTAATGCGCTATCATCCAGAGTATATCTCCAAATTTCCGATTCCTCGTGGCGAAGGGGCATTTATCCTAATGCGCGACTTCAATTGCGATGGAAAAGACGACCTTTTTTACTCTAATGGTCTTTTCTTAAAAGTGTTTGAAAACACCAGTAGCAACGGCGAAATCAGCTTTGTTCCGGCCAATAATGGCAATCATATCGAAACCAATTATGCCTCTTCAGGAGTTTCGAAACTATACATCCCCCGTTCGGATTTAGCCGATATTCAAGATGTAGATGGCGATGGCGACTTGGATATCCTAACCTTTGGCAATGGTGGCGTAAATGTAGAGTTTCATGAAAATACTTCCTCTTGCGGTTTAAACTTCGTGCAAACCGGCAATTGCTGGGGGCTTTTCGAGGAAGGAGGTTTGTACAGAACTGTACATCTTCAAAAATGCCAGACTGGAAATAAACGCAAAAATGGCAAAGTGATGCATGCTGGTAGTGCCATGCTTACTTGGGATTTAAATAATGATAATATCTCCGACCTCCTCTTAACCAACGTTTCCTACAATAACCTATCGGCCTTAATCAATGGAGGAACCCTAGACTCCTCAGTTATGGTTAGTCAAGATACCATGTACCCACCTTCTAAGCCGGTAGACCTTTTTAATTTCCCAGCACCCTTTCGGGTAGAAACTGGTCACGATGGAAAGGATGATTTAGTACTAAGTAGTTTCAGCTCTGCTAGCAGTGGAAGCCCTGATATGTCTTCTAACCACCGAGGTATTTGGCGTTACGTAAACACCGGTACTAATAATCAACCCAACTTTGTGTACAGTGAAGATAATTACCTGCAAGGAGAGATGGTAGATTATGGCGCGGCCTCTATCCCACGATTAGTGGATATAAATGGCGATAGCTTGCAGGATTTAGTTTTAAGTATTGCTAACCGTTTTCACTCACCGGGTATTTCTAGCTCTCAACTCTATTATTATCAGAATACGGGGACGGCGCAAAACCCCGAGTTTACATTAATCGACACCAATTTCGCCGATTTACTTCAATATAATTTGGGGACTGAAATTGTACCTGCCTTTGGGGATCTTGATAATGATGGCGACCCCGATCTAATTGTGGGTACTATCAGTGGTTTCTTTCATTATTTAGAGAACACCGGATCGGCTAGCAATCCATCTTACACCTTAAACACTCCAATTATCACCAATACCGATGTGGGCGCAGATGCGGCACCTTATTTATTTGATTTAGATGAAGATGGTGACTTAGATCTATTCGTTGGTAATGAGCAAGGACGCATCTATTGGTTTGATAATAGCTCTGCCACTGCCCCTAATTTCTCCCTAAAGTCGAGCTTCTTTGGAGCGGTTAGTGTTTCCGAATTGGGCTTATCTGGAAATGCAGTACCCAGCTTTTACCGCGATTCTACCTCCTCCACCCTCTTTGTTGGCTCGAGCACGCAAGGAGTAGTACAATATGATCAACTGGATACGGTAGCTAGTTTACCAGGGAACTTTAATGATACCCTTGGTAATGCTTCCGACCAAAGTGCTAATAGCAACCAAAGCTTGTTTGGAATTACCAAGCGTAGTGGGCGGAATCAATTTATTATACTGGCCTCCGAGTTAAAGGCCAAAGGTTTCCGCTATGGTTATATTGAGAGTTTAGCCTTTAATGTAATTGACAAAGGAGGTTCTATCCTTTCTAATGGCTTCACTATAAAAATCAAAAACACCAACCTCAGCAGTCTTACTGCATTCGAAGACAATTTCCCTACTCCTTATCCGGTAGAGGACTTTATTTACGGCTTTGGAAATGGTTGGAATAATGTACCTCTTCAGTATCCCTTTTTATGGGATGGGCAATCCAATTTAGTGATAGAAGTTTGCTTTAGCGGAAATTTCCCCGCCGATGATATTGTTTTAGCTATGACCGACAAAGGCTTTGATTGCCATGCTATTGGCGACATTACTAATTTCAATAACCTTTCGGCAGATGGCTGTAATATGCCCTACTTACTTTCTATTAGTAAGAGGCCAGATGTTCAAATTAGCTTAACCCCAGCCCTAATTCCAGTCCCTAAAGTTCCGGCTAGTGGTTTACACGTGGGGGAGCGCTCTAATGCCGATTTTGCCGACCTTAATGGTGATGGTTATTTAGATGCTGTAGTAGGTAATTTAGGTGGAGGCCTTAGCTTATTTCATGGTAGGCTATACGATGTAGGTCTTGAAGAAAATCCTAGAGAAGATAAAAGCGTTGCCATTTATCCTAATCCTACCAATGGCGAGTTCTACATCGACCTTAGTCCCGACTTAATTCGCGAATACCCCGATTTACAGCTTTATAATGTTCAGGGGCAATTAGTATATAAACAGCAAGTTTCGGCGGACGCGAAAGTGCATTTACCTGAAAGCATACAAGATGGCTTCTACATTGGCATTCTGAGCGGGGCTAATGATAAATTAAGCTTCAGAATTCTCATACAAAACTGAAGATGAACGGGCAATAGCTAACAATTTTTTAACGAATTGTTCATTTTTCACCAGGAACTGTTAATCTAAATTTATTGGAAAGGCTTACTATTGTAGTCCAATTTTTATACTCAACTATATGAAAAGATTACTATTAGCCTTGTTCCTGGCCAGCCTGGGCACGGGGACCTATGGTCAGTGTCCCCCGGCAAGCCCGCTAACAACGCCCTATTCAGAGAATTTCGATTCTGAGACGGCAGGCTACCAAGCTACCTTTGGTAACTGCTACATCGGAACCACAACTTCGGCTCCTCGTTGGGAGTTTGAAACCAGTGGAACAGGAAATTCTACCGGTACTGGTCCATTAAACGATGCTTCTGGCACAGGATTGTATGCCTACCTAGAAACTTCTGGTGGTGCCTTAGGTGATACTTCAGGATTAATTCTTCCTGAAATTAACCTAGCTGGATTAACAAACCCCGAGTTGCGTTTCAAGTACCACATGTTTGGTGCTACCATGGGAAGCCTCGAGGTTTTTGCTAATTCAGGTGCAGGATGGGTTTCCATCGACTCCATTAATGGTCAGCAACAAACTGCAGAAACCGATTGTTGGTTACCCGCTTATTTCGACCTTTCTAGTTTCACTGGAAATACCGTGCGCATCAAATTTGTTGGTACGCGTGGTTCATCATTTACTGGTGACCTTTCTATCGACGAGATTGAAGTGGATGAAGCTCTTTCTTGTCCAATTCCATTAAATCTATCATGGATCAGCAGCACTTCTAGTACTGCCGATTTAACTTTCGACCAAGTTGGTGCTGCAACCAGCGGTTACAAAGTATATGTAGGTGCTCCAGGCTTTAGCCCTTCAAGTGTTACCCCTCAGTTGTTTACCAACGATACCGTAACTCTAACTGGTTTAAGTCCAGCTACCACTTATGAGGCTTATGTTGAAGCCGATTGTGGTGCTAATGGTGTAAGTGGTACCCTTTGTGCTATTACTTTCACTACCAACTGTGTTCCTTTTAACACTTTCTATTCTCGCGACTTCGACACCGATAACGACGGTGCCCCTGCTCTTTGTTGGGATGAATACAATAACTACGGTACTAGCGGATACGCTCGCGTTGAAACTTTAACAACATTCAACTCTCCACAGCCTTTTAGTGGCAGCAATGTGTTAGAGATGTATAGCGGTGGTAGCTCTAGTGGTGATACTCTTATTGCTATCAGCCCCGAGTTTACAGATATGACTTCGAACACTCGTCAGATTAAGTTCCAAGTTGCTTCTCAAACTGCAACCAATACTTTAATTGTTGGTACTACAAGCTCTCAAGCTCCTGGTGCACCAATTACTTGGATGGACACAATTACTAATTTAACTGGTTCTTGGCAATTGGTAATTCTACCATTAAACGCTGCCAATGGTTATAATGGAACTGATAAGCACATTGTATTCCGTCACGGTTTAGAAAATACCTTTAATGATATTTACATTGATGACTTTACTTACGAAGCAATTCCTGCTTGTCCACAGTTAACCAATATCAACTTAAGTGCAGTGGGAATTACCACAGCTACTTTTACTTATAATAGTCAAGGTAACCCAGTACAGTACGAATGGGGTCCAGTAGGATACACCCAAGGTACTGGTACCGTTGGTTCTCTTACTTCTGGCACAGGCACTATCTCTGGGTTTAGCTCGGCTAACTGTTATGATGTTTACTTGCGTGCCGACTGTTCTGGAAGCAGCAATGGTACTTCTACTTGGTCTGGTCCTTTCACCATTTGTACTTTATGTACTACTCAAAGTTTACCTTACTCTGAAAACTTTGAAATTGGTTTAGGATGTTTCGTTGTAACCGATGGTGGTAACACTACCGATACTTGGATTCACGCTACTTCAGCAAATACTACTACTACCAATACTGGTACTGCTTTAGATGCATCTACCGGATGGGTTGAAGCAGATTCAGATGCCGCTGGCTCTGGTGCCATCACTATGGATGAGCAATTAACTAGTGCTTATATTGATGCTGGTAATATTATATCTACAATAGAGTTTCCCGTAAATTATAATGGCGATAAAAATCTAGACGTAAACATACAGACTATAAGAGATGAAATTACACCTTTATTTTCAAAATTAGTATTCCAAACATTGAATATTCTTGAAAAATAAATAGATACAAATTTGAATGAATTTGCATACTCATAAAATATGAAAGCAACAATTGTAGCTGAAATAGGATCAAACTGGGAGGGTAGTGTAACTAAAGCAAAAAAGATTATTCGTGAATGTAAGAAGGCTGGAGCAAATGCTATTAAATTTCAGATGTGGAGAGCCGAAGATCTTTATAGCACATCTCATCCAAATTGGAAGAATATAAAAAAATCTGAATTAGTATTCGATAAAGCACGTAAAATAAAAAAATATTCTGATAAGTGTGGCATGGAATTCTTTGCTAGTGCTTTTTATCCAGAAGCTATAGATTTGTTGGAGTCATTAAATGTTAAGAAATACAAGATTGCGTCCAGAACATGTTTATTTAAAGATCCCTTTGCATATGAAACACTAAAAAAAAAATCATTAACAAAAAAACCTGTGATTATTTGGATTTAGGCGATTTAAACACGTGTAGCTCTCTAGAAACCTGCATTATCTGGGTCGACCTTTCGCCAGATAAAGCTGGCGTATTAAAGGCAGTAGAGCTGGCTGAACTTGCGTTGCAAATATGCCAGCAAAGGCGCCTCAGTGACGGGCTTTCCGGCCGCTTGCGCAATCAATTGCCGGGGTTCATGGAAACCGCCGTGAACCTGCACCTTTTGCCTTAGCCACCCCGTTGCGGCAGACGTGTTTCCGCGGGCCAAATCGGCGTCCAACGTCTGGATGTCCTCCCGCAGCGCATCATAGAGACATCCAGCATAAACCTTCCCCAATGTATATGTCGGGAAATAACCAAACAAACCGACAGACCAGTGTACGTCCTGCAGCACCCCGTTTGACGGCTTGTCGACCTCAAAACCGAAATCAGCGCTGAA
>CATMQD010000094.1 GCA_950073045.1 uncultured Flavobacteriales bacterium
AATCAAAGAGGGAAATTGCCAACTTTAAACTTTCCGGACTGCGTTCAAAATAGGGATCTAAAGCCTTTAGGTAGTAATCATAGGCTTTTAAGTTTTGGGTTGGCCTTTTAGCAATTTGGGCTCTTGCTTGTGGACTAATTAAGACTTTAATTGATTTTGAAATTTGCTCGGCAATCTCCTCTTGTAAATCAAATATATCGCCCCACTCCCGGTGGTATTCCTCGGTCCAGAGGGGTTTATCCTCTAAGGCATCTATCAACTGAATATGCAGTTTTATCTGGTTTCCAATTTTTTGTCCGCTCCCCTCGATTAAATAACGCACCTTAAGTTCCTCCGCAATTTCGGGGATGCTCTGCTTGGAGTTTCTAAATTTTTCGGAAGAGGTTCTGCTGGTAACTCTTAAATCCTCAATACGTTGCAAATTATTGAGGGTCGACTCCATTAAGCCATTTACAAAATAGAGGTTACTCGAATCACTGCTTTCATTTAGGAAAGGCAAAACAGCAATCGATTTCTCGCCTTCCGCTTTTGCAGATAACTCATCTCCCCAAGGGAAAAAAACCACAACTAGACTGATAAGTAATAGGGTTGCGAGGAGATAAACCCATTTCGATGGAGTGGGGGCTTTTGGGGCTTCTGGGGCTGGGGTAGTTTTTTGGTACGATTCATCTAACTGAGCTTCCGAACTTTCTTGCTGCCCTATTTTCCCTGGCGGATAACCATATTCCTCTCGAAAACATTTTATGAAATAGGAGACACTTGCAAAACCCACGGCATAGGCCACCTCCGAAACATTGCTCTCTCCATTCTTTAACAATTCCCGCGATTGCTCTAGGCGAACTTTCCGAATAAACTGGGATGCTGAAAGCTCGGTATCCTTTTTTATGCGCCGCAATAAATTAGAGCGACTCATATTTAGCGCTTCTGCTAATTCGGATACCCCGAAAGACTCATCCTCCAAATGCTCCAGCACTTTGGCTCGGGCTTGAATAATAAAGTCACTTGGTGAAGTATTGAGCTCAGACATCCGCAATTTTAAGCAGCCCGAAAGTACGAAAATTAAGGCCCTTGCCCCTTTTAATATTAGCCGGGAAAAACAGACCAAAATCGGGCCTTTGCATCATAATTTACACTCTTGCGCCATAGTTTACAAAGGCGCTGCAAAGTTTATGCATTCTGCTGCATAGCGCATAGGCTCTAGCATTTGGCTGCTACACCTTTGCTTCGTCAATAAAAACAAAAACTAATTAAATCAAAAACAATGCGTTTACTTAATTCATCCAAAATGCTCCTTTTAGGCCTCAGTTTCTTAAGCTTTATAGCTTGTAATGAGTCCGCCGCACAAAGTGAAAATTCAGAAACTACATCTAAAATCAAAAAGGTAGCAGCACCTGATATGGATCTTCAAACCGCGGTAGTAACTGGCAATTTAGAAGCCGTAAAACAACACATCGCCGCGGGTACCGATCTTAATACCAAAGATGCCTTTACCAGTTCTACCCCATTAATTACTGCGGCCACTTTCGATAAACGAGAAATCGCTCAGGCCTTAATAAATGCTGGTGCCGACCTCAGTATTCAAAACAGCGATGGTTCTAGTGCCTTGCATAGCGCCGCCTTTTTTGGTCGGGTGGAAATCGTTCAAATGCTAATCGATGCTAAGGCCGATAAAACCCTACGTAATAATTATGGCGCTACTCCAAAGGAAATGGTAAGTACTGAATTCAGTCAATTACGTCCGGTTTACGAAATGCTACAGCAGCAATTAGCTCCCATGGGACTTCAGCTAGATTTAGCAGAGCTTGAGAAAAGCTTGCCGGTAATTGCCATAATGCTTCAATAAACATTTAAAAATGGATACCAACCGACGACATGATATTGATTGGTTAAGAGTAATTGCCATTGGCTTGCTCTTAATCTATCATATCGCCATCATCTTTCAGCCCTGGGCCATGTTTATTGGCTTTATTCGCAGCGACGAAATGTTAGAGATCTTATGGAAACCCATGACCCTAATTAATGTATGGCGCATTCCCTTCCTCTTCTACGTAAGTGGTATGGGTGTTTATTTTGCTATGCGAAAACGCACTGTGGGACAGTTACTTGCCGATCGTGCTTTAAGGATTTTAGTTCCTTATTTATTCGGAATTGTAGCGATTGTGCCTTTGCACTTTTTAATTTTCCAAAACTACTACCATCAGCCTTTGAGCTATTTCGCGCATCCTGCACATTTATGGTTCCTAGGAAATATCGTGATCTACATTTCACTGCTCTTTGCCATTTTTAATTACCTGATGAAGCATCCCGAGAATAAATTCCGTGCTTTCCTGCAAAAGGTGATGAGCAAAGTGTGGGGCCCCATGCTTGTAATTCCCTTCTTTATTGCAGAAGTACTCTTGATTAAGCCAGATATCTTCTCGCTTTATGCACAAACGATGCATGGATATGGCATTGGCTTTTTGGCCTTCTTTTTTGGCTTTATCTTGGTTTATACCGGGGCACCACTTTGGAATACCTTGTTAAAATGGCGTTGGGTATATGCTTTATTAGCCTTTGCCTTCGCTGGCTTTCGCCTGATGTATTTCCAGGGCAGCAGTCCCAATTACCTGATGGCTATCGAGTCGAATGTGTGGATCTTCGCCCTCTTTGGATTTGGCTACAAATACCTTAATCGTCCCAGCAAATTATTAAGCTACCTTAGCGCCGGAGCCTATCCTATTTACATTATTCACATGTTTGTGCTTTATGGAGCGGCCAGCTTTATTTTGCCTTTAAGTATGCCCGTAATGCTCAAGTTTATTCTAACGGTACTAGTTACCCTTATTACTTGCATTGTACTTTTTGAAGCCATTAAGCGCATACGGATTTTAAGACCCTTATTCGGAATGAGTTTTACTGTAAAGCCCAAATTGTAAAGACCTTTATGCGTCCCAAAAAAATCATTGGCCTCAGTATAATCCTTATGTCACTACTTGGAACCTTGTTTTTTACGCCTTGGACCTTGCTCGGTTTGTGGCTCAGCCCTCTGGCAGAAAACCCTCAGCAGGAGCTTAACAATATTGTGGACTATAATATTGAAGGATGCATTTTATATGTAGATCAAGCGGGAAAAGCAGCCCAGACTTATGCGGCTGGTTTTAATAATCGTGCGGCTAAAACTAAG
The DNA here is from genome assembly GCA_950073045.1 of uncultured Flavobacteriales bacterium. Classification (GTDB taxonomy): domain Bacteria; phylum Bacteroidota; class Bacteroidia; order Flavobacteriales; family Schleiferiaceae; genus Croceimicrobium. Next base: position 3,164 of record CATMQD010000094.1, read on the forward strand.
GCTGATCCTCAATCCCTTTTCCGAATTGCAAGCATTAGCAAATTATATATTGCGGCGGCGGCAACTAAGGTAATTCAGTCGGGGAAGCTTTCGCTTGATGACAAACTTGATCACTTATTACCCTTTTTAAAGGAGCGTGTTCAATATGCTGATCAGATCAGTTTAAAAATGCTGATTCAGCACCGGAGTGGCATTCCGAATTATATCAATCACCCAGACTTCCCATGGTTTGATTTATTCAAGGAAAACCGGCCAGCCTTAGACTTGGAGCTTGACAGCGAAGCTGATTTTAAGCCAGGCACTAAATATGCCTATTCGAATACCAATTACCTTTTATTGGCGGCCATTTTGGATAGCACTTTAGGCTATTCGCATCATCGCTATATCGATAGTAATTTACTTATGCCTTTAGGTTTAAGCCATACTTTTAATCAAGAATCGGAGATCGACACTAGCCAACTAATGAGCGCCTATTTCCCCGATTATAAGCCCGATATAAAAGGCAATAACTATATCCATCCTGGCGGCTCCATGATTGCCACGGCCGAAGATGTCGGTCGTTTTGTACGAGCCTTAAACGATGGCTCACTCTTTACCGCAGAGGAAAACAGTCTCTATGAGGAATTGTATCCTCGCGAGCATACGGGTCATTTACCTGGTTACGTAAGCATTGCTCGCTATGATGCAGAGCTTGATGCGGTTATCGTGCTCTTTATGAACACCAGTGGCGATGAAGCCTGGGGATTATTGGAGGGCTGCTATCGCAGAGTAAGAAAGATTTTGGCGCGGGAGGAGTGAGGGGATGGTTAAAAACAACTGAGCTTAAGCAACACAATGCCTCGAATTCTATTAATTTTGACACCGCTCTAGGATTACCGCCAAAGCATATTCTGTTACGCAAAAAATAAGCCCTTGCGAAACAATAATCTTTTCACGTCCATTTTAAGAAAGCCTCATCCATTTATTTTTAACCGCACCAGCGCGATCCTGCCCGGTATAATAACCTTGCTCGTAGTGGCTGTGCTTGCTCCTTTTGGTCTTAATGGGCTTCCTATAATGGAGCGTTTTTTAACTGGTTTATTATTTGCAAGTATCTGCTCTGTTTCAATCTACTTTGGAGTAAAGCTATTACGGAATTTCTTTCCAAACTGGTTTCAAGAAGATGGATGGACGATCGGAAAAGAAATCGCACTATTTCTGCTAATAAGCCTACTCATCTGCCTATTAATATTTGTATACATATTGGTCATACGCGAGGATAGTGGAGACCTATGGTTACTTTTCAGTCGAACGGTCATCAAATCGCTTTTGATAAGCAGTATTCCTATTAGCATTCTCGTTTTATGGGAGCAATTTCATCATCAGCGAAAGCAATTAAAAAAGGCACAAGCCCTTAATGAAGCCCTGAAATCGAAAAAAGAAAACACTCAAAGCCCAAATGCTATTCAGATCCTTTCTGAGCAAGGAAAAGAGGCCATTAAGCTTGATGCTGCAGACATATTGTTCCTACAAGCTGACTCAAATTATGTGGACCTTTACTATTTCGAAAACGCCCGAATGCATAAGTTGGTTATTCGAAATCGCTTAAAGGCTCTACTAGCTCAGCTGCCCAATAAGCAGTTTATCCATTGTCATCGAAGTTATATTGTTAATCGAAGTCAGATTTTAAAAGTAGAAGGGAACGCTCGTAGCTTGGAGATAATTCTAAAGCATGATCAACTTCGGGTTCCGGTTTCTAGAGCAAAAGCGGAGGAACTAAGCTCACTTGTGAAATAGGGGCCTTCCCATTGATACCAATTTACATCCCATTCGCTACAAACAGCTCCATCGAGTGGTGTAAAAAACTGAGTAGACAGAATTTTGCCACGTCAAAAATAACATCTGATGAAGCAAATAGGTCTAGCTGTCATTCTCTGTATCCTTGGGGTCAATAATGCCAACAGCCAAGTGTACAGCGAAAAGAAAACGAAGCATCGTTTTGCCCAATCCTATATTGGTTTAAATACGCAATACATTCCAGGTTCTGGACAAGTTTATTTCGGCGGCGAGGCCCAAAGCTTCAATCCGATGTTAATACCCCGATTAAATCTGGGGGGACTACACTTTTGGGGGCATTTAGACTTTAACATGAATATTCCGCTCACCCGAATTGGTAGTGAGGATTTAAAAAATGGCAACCAAATTTACTTTAACAGTGGGGCCGACCTCAGTGCACGGTATTATCCCTGGGCTTTAAAAAACGGAGCAATTAGACCTTTTACCGGGGTTTCTTTCAATACGATGAGTTTAGGTTTAGAAAGCGAACAAATTGGCGAACGATTTGAAGGTTTTATAGCCTATTCCCTTTTAGGCGGAATATCTTACTCTTTCCAAAACTGGCAGATCAATGCGGAAATTATGTTCCTTCCGAATGAGACTAGACCCTTTTACAGCGATCGCGATTTACAGGAAAACATCAGCTTACCCAATAGCTATTTTTCTTTGGGCATAGCACGTTTGATAGATTTCACGCTGCCCGAAGAAGAGCATCTTTCATCCGGTAGAACCGAGAAATTGAAAAATGCAGTTCTAAAGAACAAAAGCCTGAATAGCCTCTCTATTGGTTTCGCTGCCAATGGTTCGTACAGTTTACGCTCACCCAGTTTTAAAGGCGAATGGAAATCTTTACCCGAGCATAAGGGTAGTTTTAATTGGGAGTACAGCATTGGATATTTGCTAGACAAGCCGGATCTTCATTTTGGCCTCACCTATCGAAATTACCAATCCACATCTTACAGCTATGGCCTAGAACATGTAATTCGAAGGGAGGCGCTTTCATTGGAAGCCTTTAAGTTTATTTGGGACTATAATGGCTTTGTACCCTTTGTTGGTTTCAGCTTAAGTGCAGAACGATGGGCAGCTGGTTTATTTAAGGATGACATCCTTCAGGGAAATGTGGCTCAAAGTGAACTTATATCGCCCGGGATTATATTTGGCTGGGATATTCGGCCATCGGCCATTGACACTTGGGTTCTGCGCACCAATCTTCGTTACTATCCGCAGCAAGAAATAAATGACGCATTGGGGGGCAAATCGAGAATAGATCAATTTGAGTTCAATTTTATTCAGTTTGTCTTCTATCCAAATCGCTGGTGGAAACTTAAAACAGCAAAAAAGAGATTAGGGAATGCCTAAAACCATTTTAATTCTCTTTGGGCTATTCAGCCTGAAAACAGGTGCTCAGCAAATTGAACAGTTTTACTATCTCGAGCCTGAAACAAAGAATTTGCCTGTTTACATTAGGGGTAAACTCAAGCCTAAAACTGTTCTCCTTTATATACAGGGAGGCATTGCTCAGAATGGCATCAATTTCGGGAGATCGGATTACCCGAATTGGAAGAATAGCCAGGAAGAAAAAGTGGCAATAGCCTATTATGACGAGAGGGGCTTAAATCGACGAATAAATCATATCGACACCTCAAAAATAAATGAGTCCCAAGTTTTAGAGGACATTCTGTGTATTGCGCAAAATCTTAAAGATAAGTATCAAGCGGAGGTTTATTTACTCGGACATAGTTTAGGCGAGCAAAAGGCATTTCGAAGCATTGCTCCATATCCTCCCCAATTGCGGCCATCAGAGCTTTTTAAGTCAGGCCGATAAGCTAAACACCTTAATCATTCAATTTTTAAAACCATCATTATGAAAAGCTGCTTTCTAAAATTTCGTTTACTTCTTTTAATCATTCCTACAGCGGGGTTTAGCCAAATAGATACTGTGGATATTCTAAACAAAAGAGCAAACCCACAAAAAGTAAGCCCTGTAAAAAGAACCTATATTGTATATCTCCAAGATTCGGTCGATGGTCCTAAATACAATTTGGAGATTTGGGACCGAGAGTTTCATTTTCTAAGTGAAGAGCAACAATACCAGTTAAGGTGGACCCGCTCCAGTGCTCAAAAAGGTAAGTATAGCAGCTACTTGATAACCACTACCAAAGACCTTAAGCCTAAATACGAGAGCATAGAAAAACACGAAAATGTTGATGTCAAAGAAACTATTAAGAATATCAGATTTAGGTATCAAAACGACAGCTTGATAAGTAGCAATTCCACTTCTGGAGGAGAGACTTCCGTGTACCTAAATGGATTGACCAATGCCTTTAATTGGGAGATGGACTTAGAAATTCTCTCCGCTCTTAACTGGCAAGCAAATAAAAAGGTGGTCATCGCCTTTTACCATCCAGGCTCAAAAACTCCTCCGGCTTATTATCACTATACCCTTGTTGGTGATGAGAATTTATCCTTTGCAGGATGCTCCATAGATTGTTGGATTATAGAACATCGTTTAAATGAAAATCAAGTAACACGATTCTGGCTATCAAAAGCAGACGGGAATATCCTCCTAGTAAAAGATGAATTTTACGGAATGATTAGGTTTAAAAGGTTAGTAATCTAATCATAGGGTACCCAATAAGCGGATTCTTATTTTTTAAGAAACTATTTGATTAACACCTTATGTACACCAGAAGTATTTTCTCCGCTCCACCTAAGATAATACAAGCCAGGTTTTAGCACTAAATCACAAAAAACTTCGCTTTGACCATTTACGTTTATACTTTTTATGTGTTTACCCGCTGTGTTTAGTACTTCTACCTCACCTTTTATAGTCATCGGTAAAATAAGGGTAAACACCCCCTTATTTGGATTAGGAAAAACCCTTAAAACTTCAACTCCTTCCTTTGATGGATAGGATAGTGATCCTTGATTTTCCAGAGCACCAATATCTGGAGCTTGACCGATCAAGCGCGGTTTAGAGTCTAAATCAACGCTTACAGGAAAGGGGTAATTATTGGACCCAGCGTCTGTGCAGGGCGAACTATACTTTAAACTAAAATCGAAGTTCGTGGTGTCTTGAAAATCACTCCAAACGCGCAACTCCCCAGTGCCAGGGTTGGGCACTAAAGCCCCACTGAAAATAGGGAGACTCAAACTTTCATTATATTCATAAGAATAGGGCCTTAGGTTGGCAAATACATTATTATTATAAATTCTTAAGGCCTGAAGCTCTGTAGAGTCTGACGCTAATAGTTGAATTGCTATTCCGAACCCTTGAATGATATTATTAAAGAAATGGCTGATGGAGTCCGAGTTTATAACCACCGCCCTATTTCGATTTGGAGTAGAGCCAATAATCGTATTATTAAAAAAATACCCATGGGCTCTATTAGTTGAGAACACCGTTTTATCCAGACCATAAAGCAGGGAATTGTAAACCAGAAACTCGCCACCATTTTGCAAAATGCCCACTCCTCTTGAGTTCTTTACTACCGAATTACTAAACTCTAGATTGCCCCAAAGGATTGATACGGCGGTGCCCATATCTAGAAATTGACATTGGTTTATTTTAATGTCTGAATAATCTGCGAAAATGGCACCGTTGGGAAAGGGAGTGTTTTGCTCAAAATCATCGAAGATTAGATTCTCAAATTCTACTGTGGCATTGCTTACTACAAATGATTTTCCATTCGCGCCTGGGGATAGGATTGATCCACCATTGGGATCTCCTCTAAAAATCAAATTGGTATTAGAGATGTGTACTGAATCGGTGTAAATACCCGGCTGAAGTAGTATGGTGTCGCCAGGCTGCGAAAGCTGCACCGCAGCTGATAAGTTAGCTGCATCTTTTGGCACCTCTATTAAAGACTGTCCCGACAGCAATAGAGTGCTAAAGCTTAGAATAATAAAAATGATTCTCTTCATAGAATACCGTATTACTTTAACCTAATTAGTTTGATTTATTTTAAAACTTTCAAAAAATACACTCACTTAAATAAAATCTAGTATGAAGAAATTTCAAGTGAATTATGATGCACTAATGAAATGCCACTACCTTATTTTTAAGATGTTAAAACTATTTTTAAATCGCATTAATGGATTGTCGCTTCCTGCTGAACTTTTAAGATCATTGCTTCAAACTCAGATTTAGAAAATAGAAGAGGGGCTTTGGAGCTAAGAAGTGGTTGGGAGATATCTTTAATCGGGGATCAACGAGGCTTTGAGGCACAAAAAAAGCCAGTAAGCACATTTCACAACGTAACTTACTGGCTTTAAGGTGGGCCCAGCAGGGCTTGAACCTGCGACCAAGTGATTATGAGTCACTTTTACTTTCTTTCCAGTATTTTCTAATGTTTTCTTATATTCTATTTATCAACTACTTAATAACTTTTTAGTTGTAGGTGGTTTCCTTTTCTTTCCTTTGTTTTACAAAAATCTATGCACCGTTTATGCACCGTTTTTCATGAGAGCTGTCGTTACCCTATTCTTTGATACTCGCAGAAGGAATGCTAAGTCCAAGTTGTTCTCGTTACGAATCCGGGTCACCCATAACTACATACAACATCATGTAAAGATCTCGGAACTATCTAAACAGGATTGGGAGAAATTGAACCGGAAACGAGTTCCAAAGTCCCACACGGCTATTGATCAGGAAATACAGAAAGACTTCCAAAAAGCAAAGAACATTGTTGAGCAACTTCAGCCTTTCTCTTGGCCGGCATTCAAAAAGGAATGGAACCGCAACAGCACGGACCATACAGACTTACTAGCCCAGTTAGAGCAGCGAAGGCTTGACCTAGAAAAACAAGGTCGTTTTGGCACTTCAAACTCTTTTAGAAGCACAGTTTCTGCCGTAAAAAAGTTTTATCGAATAAGCTCTAAGTCTAATACCCTCCCGTTCACAGCAGTAGATGCAGACTGGCTAGAGGATTTTGAGTCCTGGATGTTAGAGTCTGGTAAATCCTGGACAACCGTGGGGATTTATGCTCGTAACATTCGAAGTTTGTTTAACCAACAAATGAGCCAAGGTACTCTTGATCGTAAGTATTATCCTTTCGGTGAAAACAAGTACATCATACCGAGTAGTAAAAATGTAAAAAAAGCACTCTCAGGTTCAGATTTAAAACAACTCTTTAACTACATTCCTGAACAAGATGCTGCTCGACGAGCTTTAGATTTTTGGAAGTTGATCTATCTGTGCAGCGGGATCAATGTAAAAGACCTCGCTTACTTGAAATACGAAAACTTATTAAAAGATGAGATTCGATTCTTTCGCGCTAAAACTAAACGAACTTCTAAAAGCGATCAAGTTGAGATTCGAATTCCGCTACTGAAAGAAACAAACCAGCTAATAAACCGTCTAAAAGTTAAAAGGTCTGAGAACGGTGGACACCTATTTAACTTAATTGACCATGAAGTAGACGCAAAACATCAGCATCAACAGGTACTTCAAGCATCTAAAACCATAAATAAATATATGGATCGCATCAGAAAGGACTTGGGCTTTTCCTTTAAGGTTCGAACATACGAGGCAAGACACTCCTTTGGCACCAAACTGTATAAATCAGGGGTCAGCATTGAACGAATTCAAGAAGCCATGGGCCACAAAGACCTTAAAACCACTAAGTCGTATTTAGCATCCATCGATATAGAAGAAAGAAAATCGTCACAAGAGAAATTGCTTGACTTTTAGACTGCCTTTAAGCCTTGGCATGCACAACATTATTGGTTAAATGTTATAAGATTTCAGAGGTTGACCAAAGAAAAACGACCCAAGAGACATCCCATATATTTTGGGTTCAGGACATCAAAACAATCAGTTCAGCTGCGAGCTAGGAGAATAATAGAGTCGAACTAGCTATCCTTAAACATTGTTCTGAATGTTAAAAATTTTATCACACCGCATGTACGCACAACGCAGGAGGTTTCAGAGCAGCAACTCAAGGAGGAAGCGAAGAGGTGGATACCCCTAATCATCCGCTAGAGTCACATTTACGGCTAAAAAAACCATCTAGAGAAAAGTTCAATTTTTTGAAAATTGGAAGACAAGTTAATAGCCCGTACTTGATCACAAAATTCACATTAGACTTTTTACCATGTCAAGAAAAGCGTTTTCATTTCTGAAGTAATCAATTTCAACCTAAACCAACATCTGTACACACCTCCCCTATTCACCACTTTACGGGTAACCTCCCGCGAACGTACTGGCTTGCTACTTCGGTCTGACTGTACCATTGATTTCGGTCCTGTTTGTGCCACTTTACCGTTGGTAAAATTTTATTGGGGTCGTTTCAGTTCAAAAAATGCCACTAAGAAGATCAAGTAAATAACCGCTATCTCGCAGCTTGAAAAGTAAAAGTTGTGGTATGGCCAACAAGCTGAAGGACCTTAAACCTCAATTCACACCTGTCCAAAACGTTTTAGCTGCTAAAATTTAGCTACTAAAAACCAATGACTTAGTTGTCTAAAACGGCCCTGCTTCAAATATACCCCCTAAAGGTCAAAAAAGTACCATTTAAGTAGGTGGTTTTTCGGGTTCCTCAAAGGGTTTGTTAATCCAGTTTTCCAAGGGTATTTTAGCCTTAAAAAGGTGATTAGGTTCGAAAGATGTCAGGGGTGTTTAGCCTTGTTTTTAAGGTATCCGAGCAAGAGCATAGCAATCATGGCACACCACATTTGAATGCGCACTGCATTGGCAGAGGTTCCTACAAAGCTTTTTACTCGAAAGAGTTGTTTGAGCTGCTTAAAAAAGACCTCAATATTCCAGCGAGCCTTATAAAGCTCGGCGATAGTATCTGCTGTCCAAGTTAAATTGTTGGTGATTATCTTAAGGTAGGCCTGCCTTTCAGGATCCCAAACGTGCACTAAACGTAGTTTTTTGGAGTAAGTCTTTTGAGCTTTGTCCCCAGTTAGTACAATGTCTTGATCCAGATGTAGGTCTGGGTTTTTGGATTTAACCGGTGCGTCGGCCACAGACTCAAAATGATGGTTGCTTTTTAAGCGAGTTACAAAGAATACCCCCTTGCTGTCCAAAT
>CATMQD010000095.1 GCA_950073045.1 uncultured Flavobacteriales bacterium
GTTCATCATGAAAGTTAGCTCGCCACCTTGCACGGTTTTAAGCACTGCTTTACCATCGCCTTTTTTAATGGCTTTAGCCAAGGCATCAAAATCATAGTTCCCCGCCAGAACATGATAAGTTAAAACCGCTTGCAGCTGCTTTTTGGCTTCTGGCTTGAGCAGACCTTCCACGGTGCCTTCGGGTAAATTTTCAAAGGCATCATTAACCGGGGCAAAAACAGTAAATGGACCCTCACCTTGCAGGGTTTCTACTAAGCCAGCTGCTTTAACTGCGGCTACCAAGGTGGTGTGGTCGGCCGATTTTACGGCATTGCTAATGATGTCTTTTTTCGGATACATCGCCTCTCCGCCAACTTCAACAGTTTGGGCAGAAAGGGCGATGCTAAATCCGAGGAGGAGTGTGAGTAGAGTGATTTTTTTCATGGAGTAATTTTTTATTGGATTTATATTAGATACGCCAAGCCTCGAGTTTCGGATTTCACCTTTTTAAAAATTCCTTGTAATATTTTCGATTCCAGTGCTAAAACTCAAATAAAAAGTGATGGATAAAAAGACTAAAACCAGCTACACTATTATCATGAGCCTTGGAGTTTTAGGCACCCTAGCTTCGATTTACAACTTCCTATTTAGCGAGGAAATCGATTGGTATATGGGCTTAATTTCATTCATCTGCAGCCTATCTTTGATTTATGGTGCACTGCAGCTCAAAAACAATTCCTCCGCTAAGCCCGAGGATTAAAATCGCCATTCTCTTACTTTTCCTTGGCCTTTCGGCCAGAAGTCAGAACCTAATACTATTAAAGTCCTTTGAAGGTCGCCAAATTCCTGAAAGGGTCTTTCTGGCTGGCGATTTCAATAATTGGAATCCCGCCGATACCAATTATCTTTTTAAGGAAGGAGCTTTAAAAATTAGCCTTTCGGCTGATTCTATTGCCGCGAAATTAACGGGTGGTAATTGGTCTTTAGCAGAGGGCAATGCTGATGGCAGTCCGCGACCCAATCGCAAGATTATCTTAAAAGATCGGGATACCATCGTTTTACACTGGTATGCCTGGGAGAATCATCAGGATCATCCGCCAAGAGGAGTTCACTTAATTAAAGATAGCACAGCGATGAACTTCCAAGAAGCCTTCCGCAAAGTGTGGGTTTATCTGCCGGAAGGCTATAAACAAACTGATCTTCGCTATCCGGTATTCTATTTTCATGATGGACAGAATATATTTCAAGGTATCCAAGGTTCTGGTACAAAATGGGATTTAGCCAAAACCCTCAATTCTATGCAGCTGCCAATCATCGCGGTAGCCATAGAACATGGTGGAGCTAAACGTATTGATGAACTATCTCTATACCCGCATAAAGATTATGGTGGCGGCGAAGGCAATGCTTATTTAGGCTTTATCCATAATCAAGTTATTCCCTTTATCGATTCGAATTATCGCAGCAAAGCAGATCCTCAATTTCGCTATATCGCAGGCAGTTCTTTAGGAGGATTAATATCGCTTGCCGCCTTAAGGGATTATCCCCATTCTTATGGAGGAGCGCTCATTTTCTCACCAGCTTATTGGTTTAATCCTCAAATTTTGTCAGACTATCCCATTGCACCGTCTAATATGCCCCTACGTTTGGTGTACCAGATGTGCGGTGATAAAGAAGGTGGAAATCCCCAAACAGTAATCGACAATATGATGAAATGCGACTCCATCTTGCAGCAGCGACATCCACATTGGAGTCTTAATTATAAAGTTGTTGCAGGAGGAGAACATAATGAAGAACTTTGGCAAGCAGAATTGCCCGAAGCCCTGATATGGTTTTTTCGGCATTCGCCACTGCAAGAATATTTGAAGGATGTCCGAGGAAACTAAAAAACAAAGGAAGTACGATATAGCCTATTTACGCATGGCCCGCGAATGGGCGAAGCTTTCTTATTGCAAGAGAAGGCAAGTGGGGGCTTTAATCATTAAAGACCGGATGATTGTTTCGGATGGCTATAATGGCACACCTAGTGGATTCGAGAATTTCTGTGAAGATGAAGAAGGCTATACCAAATGGTATGTATTGCATGCCGAGGCTAATGCCATCCTTAAAATGGCCAGCTCCACAAATTCTAGTCAGGGTGGAACTTTATACCTCACCCTCTCCCCCTGTAAAGAATGCAGTAAATTAGTTCACCAATCGGGAATTAAACGATTAGTGTACATTGAGCGTTACAAGGACGACAGTGGCTTAAAATTTTTAGAAAAAGCGGGCGTAGAGCTGGAACAGATAAGCATAAAAGAACTTGAGCAAGGGTAAACAACTTTTTCCGATCCTCCTGGGGCTGGCGGTTATCTTCGGAATATTTCTGGGGCATTTCTTCGATTTTCCTCATCAAACAGTAGCCCTTAGCGAGAAAAGCGAACGCGAGCAAAAACTGCGTCAGATTATCGATTATATCGACTACGAATATGTCGATCAGGTAAATACCGACAGCCTCCTCGACCAAACTATTTCGGAGCTGCTACATCACCTCGACCCCCACTCTACCTATATTCCAGAAGATCAAGTTAGCGCCAATGAAGAGTCTATTCGCGGTAGCTTTGTGGGAATCGGAATCGAGTTTAAGATTTATAAAGACAGTTTAGCGGTGGTGCAGTTAATGCCCAATGGTCCCTCTGAAAAAGCAGGTATAAAACCTGGCGACCGCATTTTACTGGCAGATACAGTTAGTCTTTTTGGTAAGCAGCTAAGTAGCGAGCTTGTGGTAAAAACCCTAAAAGGTCCGGATGGCTCCAGAGTAAAATTGAAGCTTTACCGCCCTTCGGAAGACCGTGAGCTTAGTATCTCCATAAAACGTGGAGAAGTTGATCTCAACTCGGTAAGCTCGGCCTTTTTACTAAACGATTCTACCGGCTTAATCAAGCTTAATAAATTTACGGCCCGCAGTAGTAAAGAACTTAATAATGCCTTGCGGGACTTGCAGAATAATGGTGCTAAAAGCATTGTTTTAGACTTACGTGATAATCCAGGTGGACTATTGTCGGCCGCGGAAGATATTAGCGATGAATTCCTCTCCAAAGGCAAAATGATTGTCTTTACTAAAAACCGCGACGGACAAGTAGAGGAAATCTATGCCAATAGCCGAGGTTTATTTGAAAAAGGAAAGCTGGTGGTGCTTATTAATCGCGGTTCGGCCTCGGCTAGCGAAATTGTGGCTGGTGCATTGCAGGATCATGAAAGAGCAGTGATTGTAGGAAAACGTTCCTTCGGGAAAGGCCTGGTGCAAGAGGAAATCACCTTAAAAGATGGTTCTCGCATGCGTTTAACCACCCAACGATATTACACTCCTAATGGCCGATCAATCCAAAGGGATTACGACACCTATAATGAAAGCTTCTACTTCCATGGTAATACCGGTTCCTTAAAAGATGATGACTCTACGGTATTAATGCCCGATTCGGCCGAGTTTAAAGGCAAACGCAACCAAGGGGGAATTTTACCCGACCGCGAAGTAGGCTATGATACTACTGGCGCTACCCGCCTACTCTACCATCTGGCCATGACCGTAAACCTAGATGAGAGTGCCTTTAAATTTGTAGATGAAAATCGACTGGAATTGGCAAAATGGACCGAGGATAGTTTTGTAAATAATTGGCAAGTGGATAGCCTAGTGTACCGCCAGTTTTTTGGGGAGCCTATTGCCCAAAGAATTGAGGAGGCAGACTCCTTACAAGTTATAACCTTAGCCAATCGTTTAAAGGCATTTATCGCTTACAATCGTTTTGGCAACACCGCTTACCAGAAGGTTTACGCCAAAGATGATGCCTATATTTTAGAAGCATTAGAAGCACTCAAAGAAGAAGAATAATGGATTACCGGAGATTAGGAAAATCGGGACTTATGGTCTCGGAGATGAGTTTTGGATCTTGGATCACTTTTGCCACCCAAATTGGAAAAGATCGCGCCAAGGAATTAATGGTGCATGCCTACGATAATGGCGTAAACTTTTTCGATAATGCCGAGGTATATGCCGATGGTAAGAGTGAGGCCTTGATGGGTGAAATCCTCAGTGACTTAAGTTGGAGTCGCGATTCTTACCTGGTTTCCAGTAAAGCCTTTTTTGGTATTCGCGGACTTAAAGATTCTAAGCCCACCCAAAAGGGCAATACCCGTAAGCATTTAACCGAAGCTTGTCACCAAGCCTTGCAACGCTTACAGGTAGATTACCTCGATCTTTTTTACTGTCACCGCCCCGATAAAAACACGCCAATAGAGGAAACAGTGTGGACCATGCACAACCTCATCCAGCAGGGAAAAATCTTGTATTGGGGAACCAGTGAGTGGAGCGCTCAGGAAATTATGGAAGCCCATATGGTGGCGCGCCAGTATAATTTAATTCCACCTACCATGGAACAGCCTCAGTACAATATGCTGGTACGCGATAAGGTGGAAGTAGAGTATAGCCAGATTTACAAAACGGTTGGTTTAGGAACTACTATTTGGAGTCCTTTAGCCAGCGGTATTTTAACGGGCAAATACAATGATGGCGTGCCTGCCGACACCCGCCTTAATTTAGAGGAACTATCGTGGTTAGCCGAGAAAAACCTGCAAGAAGAATACTTTGCCAAGGTGCGCAAACTTACTAGCCTCGCTCAAGACTTAGGAATGAGTATGCCGGTATTGGCCATCAGCTGGGTATTAAAAAACCCCGATGTAAGCACGGCAATTTTAGGTGCTTCCAAGATGCATCAATTGGAAGAAAACCTAAAAGCTGGCGAAGCCAAGCATAAGTTAAATGAAGAGGCCATGCAGCAAATTGAGGCCATTTTGGGGAATAAACCTGAACATCCTATTTTTTAACCAAGACAAAAGTCGTAACTTTGGGGACAATTGTCGGTTATGAGCAATTCATCCTATCAAAGTGAAGCTCTTCAAAGTAGTCTAAATCATTATTTAGAGCAAGAAGGCCTAGTTCAAGAAAACCAAGCCCATTACGGCTTGCAGTCCTTTCTACAAAATCGGATGCTCCTTATAGAGTCTATTCGAAAGGGGGTTTCTTATGCGCTTTTTCAGCAGCTTCAAAGCTTTAGCCCATTTAATGAGGCCGAATGGGCCGAGTATTTAAATATCTCGCAAAAAACCTTGCAACGAAATAGCAAAACCGAAGCTTTTCACTTTAAGCCCATTCACAGCGAAAAAATATTCGAGTTGGCCGAGGTTAGTAATTTGGGCAGCACCGTATTCGATAGCCCCGATGCCTTCCGCTTGTGGCTCAATAGTCCATCGCCAGCTTTGGGTAATCACCTCCCTAAACATCTTATTCAAAACTCCTACGGCAAGGAGCTAGTCATCGACGAGCTCCATCGCATAAACCACGGGGTGTTTGCCTAATGCTGGTTTATCGATTATGTCGTGAAAAATACGCCCATAGCCTTTCTGGTAAAGGGGCGGCTTTAAGCAATAACCGCTGGAACAGTAAGGGTTTCGAGATTATTTACACGGCCGAAAGTAGAGCTCTGGCCCTAGCGGAAATTCTGGTGCATTTGAGCTTGCAAATGCTTCCCCAAGATTTTAAAGTCTTAGAAATTGAGATTCCTGATGATTTAGCGATTCAAGAGCTGAAAGCTGCGGACTTGCCTCGGAATTGGCGCGATAATCCGGCGCCTCCCGACACTCGTTTACTGGGCGATCAATTCCTAAAGTCAGGAAAAACAGCGATCATGCGGGTGCCTTCTGCGGTGGTAGCGGGCGATTATAATATCCTTATAAACCCTCAACATAAAAGTTTTAAATCGGTTAAAATCAAATCGATTAGTCCATTTCCCATCGACATCCGATTGAAACAATGAAAGATAATATGCGCGCGGCCCACAAGTGGTTCCAGTCTAAAGGCTGGGAAGCGGCTTCTTTTCAAGAGGCAGCCTGGCGCGCTTATGCAGATGGGAAATCGGGAATTGTTAATGCCCCTACCGGGAGTGGGAAAACCTACTCCTTATTATTACCCGCCTTAGTCCGGAACCCGGCTAGCAAGGGCCTGCAATGCATTTGGATAACTCCCATTCGAGCTTTAGCCAAGGAAATCCGCCAATCGGCCGAAAGGGCCATTAAAGGCATGGGACTCGAATATACCGTTGGGGTGCGCACCGGCGACACCAGCAGCAGCGAAAGGGCCAAGCAAAAGAGGCAAATGCCCAATTTGTTGATTACCACGCCTGAGAGTTTGCATCTGCTATTAGCCAGTAAGCAAAATCAGCAGACCTTTAAAAAGCTGCACACGGTAGTGGTTGATGAGTGGCATGAGTTGATGGGATCTAAGCGTGCGGTGCAGATGGAGCTTGGCCTTTGCAGATTAAGAGGAATGAATCCCAGTTTGCAAACTTGGGGAATTTCGGCCACCATTGGCAATATGGAAGAGGCGATGCAGGTTTTACTGGGTCCAGATTTCCCGGAAGAAAAGCAGGCCATGATTCGCTCGGGTACCCGCAAAAAAATTGAGGTAGAGTCGGTTTTACCCGATACGGTAGAAGTGCTCCCATGGGCCGGACATTTAGGTATTAAAATGCTGGAGAAGGTAATTCCCATTTTACAGCAGTCGGAATCTACCTTAATATTTACCAACACTCGTTCGCAGTCGGAAATTTGGTATCAAAGAATATTAGAGGCTGCGCCAGAAATGGCCGGACTGATGGCCATGCACCACAGCAGTATTAGCAAGGAACTTCGCAACTGGGTAGAAGATGCGCTTTATACCGGACAGTTAAAGGCGGTGGTTTGTACCAGTAGCCTCGATTTAGGGGTAGACTTTCGTCCGGTGGAGACCATTATTCAAGTAGGTTCTCCGAAAGGGGTTGCCCGCTTTATGCAAAGGGCTGGGCGGAGTGGACACCAACCAGGAGCAACCAGTAAAATATTTTTCGTGCCCACGCATAGCTTAGAGCTCGTAGAAGCGGCGGCTTTAAGGGAAGCGATTGGCAAAGAAATGGTGGAAGAGCGCGTGCCTTACTTGCGCTCCTTCGATGTTTTAGTGCAGTTCTTAGTGACTTTAGCGGTGGGTGATGGCTTTTTACCAGAGGAGATTTTTCCCGAAATCCGCAGTACTTTCTCTTATCAAGATTTGCGTGATGAAGAATGGTTGTGGTGTTTAGAGTTCGTTCGCCATGGCGGTCAATCTTTGGAGGCCTATGACGAATACCATAAGGTAGAAGTGGATGAGGAAGGCCGTTACAAGGTTAATCGTCGCCGCACGGCCATGCGCCACCGCATGAGCATTGGCACCATTGTGGGCGACGGAGTGGTGAAAATTAAATTTGAGAGCGGCGGTTTCTTGGGCACTATTGAAGAGTATTTTATCTCGCGCCTAAAGCCAGGGGATGTATTCTGGTTTGCCGGTAAAAACTTAGAACTCGTGCGCTTTAAAGGCATGGAGGCCCAAGTAAAATTGAGTCGTAGTAAAAAAGGGCAGGTTCCCAGTTGGCAAGGCGGAAGAATGCCCTTATCTGCACAAATGGGTCAAATGCTGCGCAAAAAGCTGGAGGAAAGTCACCGCCATGAAGAAAGCGATCCCGAGTTAAAGTTGATTCGTCCGCTTTGGGATGTGCAGGAAGAACGCTCACTTATTCCTCGTCGGGAGCAATTGCTGATTGAACGCTTTCGTAGCCGCGAAGGACATCACCTTTTTATTTACCCCTTTGAAGGTAGAGCGGTGCATGAAGGAATTTCTGCTTTACTCGCCTACCGACTTTCTTTACTGGAACCCATCAGCGCAAGCATAGCCATGAACGACTATGGCTTTGAACTTTTGAGCGATAAGGCCCTACCGATTGAAGATGCATTAGACTCGGATATATTTAGCACCACTGATTTACGGGAAGATATTATGCATTCGGTAAACGCCATTGAATTAGCGGGCCGGCGCTTTCGCGATATAGCGGTTATTTCGGGTTTAGTATATCGTGGTTATCCCGGTGAAGCTGTAAAAGAGAAACATTTGCAAAGTCACAGTTCCCTGATTTTTAAGGTGCTTAACGACTATGAACCCGAGAACCTTTTGCTGCAGCAGGCTTATGAAGAAGCTTTGGAGTTTCAATTAGAGGAAGGACGCATGCGGCAGGCTTTGGAGCGCATTGCTAAGCAGGATATTGTAATTTGCGATATCGATAAACCTAGTCCGCTTTGCTTCCCCATTATGGTAGATCGCCTACGTGAGCGCATGACCAATGAAAGCTTAGAAGATCGGGTAAAGAAAATGCAGATTGATCTCGGTTAAAAAAGATTATTCATGATTACCAATGTTGCGATCGTTCTAGGCACCGTGGCTTGGCTCTTAACGCTTTATCTGGGCTTAAATCTAGCCGAAAAGAAAGGAGTAAGCCGAAAGTGGATGTTATTTGGTTTACACCCCTTACTCACCTGGATTGGCTATTTGATTATCAGTAAAAAGGAAGCTCTGGTTGTTTGCCCTAAATGCTTAGGCAAGGTGGATCCTAAAGCGGAAATTTGTAGGCATTGTCGCACGGAGCTTGAAGTACAGGACGATTCTCTATTTCCGAACAGTGGCTTTCACTATCGGCTCGCGCTCCTTTTAGGTCCTGGTATTATTGTGGCCGGCATAATTGCCTGCTTCTTTATAAAAGAGGAAACTGGTGGGCCCTATCCTGTAAATGCCTATTGGTTATACGAAAGTCCCATGGAGCGATTAAAATCAGATTCTACAATTGCAGCGCGCATTGGAGAAACGATAGAGTCTCAATTTCAATTTAACCATTCTCAAGCTGGAGAAGAGATGACCATCAAGTTTAAAGTTATTGGAGAGCAGGGTAATGCATGGGTAAAAGCTTTTATGCATAATGATGAGGGCCTTTGGATTACGGATTCACTTCGCTTTGTGGACTCTCAATCGGGGGATACGATGTGGCTTAAGGAGGTATTGGAAATCGAAAAGTTCCTAAATGATTCCACTAAGCCCTAGCCTCCAATTAGAATCGTAAATTATCTTAGCAACCGTTATTTACGAAAACCTTTCTATGAGTTCTTGGGTCCTGATTTACATTATTCTTTTCATCATCGCTTGGTTTGGTCCTTTAGTGCTTGGCTTAAACTTAGCCAAGCGTAAAGGAGTTAGCAGAAATTGGCTGTGGTTCTCGGTACATCCCTTTTTATCGTGGATTGGCTATTTAGTTGTGGCCCGCAAAGAACTTAAGGTACAATGTCCTGAGTGTTATTCCGACATCCATCCTAAAGCTAGGATTTGTCCTTTTTGCACTTCAGACCTCAGCGAAAGCCAGCAGCCGGAAGACTTACCCAACAGCACTTTACACACTACTTTGGCCCTCGCATTAGGCCCACTCACTTGGACTATTGTGATACTTGTATTTTCTGCCAGCATTAGTAGCACTTTTGAAAATTCGTGGGCTTATGGCGAAGCCTGGAATCGCATTGAAGAATCCACAGAGTCCGAACACTTTTTAGGCGGTACTATTGAAAAGAATGGTTTTATGAGCGGGCATAGTTCTAGTAATCGAACCAGTTTAAGGTTTGGAGTAGAAGGTGCCGAGGGTGCCGGTAAAGTTATAATTGGTGCCCATAGAGAATTTAATTCTTGGCGAATGGACACCCTTTGGATTATCGATACCTTTAATTACGACACTTTAGACTTAAGTGATCCTAAGTAGAAGAATAGGGGTAAAACAGCTCCACTTTGGCCCGAAATTGGATATCTTTAATTTCCCTGTCTGGCAGAAAAATCAGACCTTACGGAGAGCAGATCCAGCCTACTATTCCAGCCCCAAATAATTTCCTCAGGTACTTTTTAAATTTCCTCAGGTACTTTTTTAAAAAGCTCAGGTACTTTTAGTGAAAAGTACCTGAGCTTTTTACTTTTTAGTCCTTTGGAACGCAATTAATACTGGCCTGCAAAGCAATAGATGCTCGCCTGTAAAAACTTTCTTTAAAGCGGGAAAAAATAAGGTTTGATGCAAGTCCTTATTAAAAGAAGCTTTTATTAGATAGAATATCCCTTGATGGGTATATGTTTCGCGCTTTAGTCTTGCTGATACTCCGCTTTTAGAATCTGATAGTCTTCGATAAGACGATCTACTTCCTCTTCGCTGGTACCGTCGTAAAAGCCTCGAATCCTTTTTTCTTTATCTACAAGGATAAAATTCTCAGTATGGATAAAATCTGCTTCATCGCCTTTGCCACCTTGATCGAAGATTGCAAAGTAGGAACGGCGCGCTAAATTGTAAATCTGAGGTTTATCACCGGTAAGGATATGCCACTTACCGGGGATGGCGCCTTGCAAATCGGCATAAGCCTTAATAACGGGAACCGAATCCATTACTGGGGTTACGGAATGTGAAAGAATTACAAAATCCTCTTCATCCTTCATCACTTCTTGCAAGCGTCGCTTTTGCACGGCCATATCTTTACAGATATCCGGACAAACCGTAAAGAAGAAGTCCGCCACATAGATCTTGTCTTCCACCACGGCTTCGCTAATGCTATCGCCAAATTGATTCACCAAATTAAAAGGTAGCACCTGATGATTCATGCCCACTTGCCTTAAATCCTCGGCCACTAAGCGACGATCTAGGTTGGAAGGATTATAGATGGGCAGGCGTTCTTCTGGCTTTAAGATGAAATAGCTTCCGGTGATGCCGGCTACAAAAACCAAGACTAAAATTCCTATTCGGAGATAATCGGTAGTGGTTAAATTAATTTTCATGCTGCAAAAATAGCCGCTATTCTCGGGGTGCGGCGTAACTTATGTCCTAACTTCGCTAAAAATTGAAATTTAGAAATGAAAAAGTTCATTGCCGCCTTTTTAGGTCTTTCGCTTGTAATCGCTTGTAATAATCAGCCCGCCGAAACTCAAGAAGAATCAGTATCAATAGATGAGCTTCGTGCCGAGGTAATGGAGCTTCATGATAAGGTAATGCCCGAGATGACGCCCATGAGTAAACTTCAGGGACAGTTAATGACGGCCTCTGTTGGTAACGAAGATAGCATTGCAATTATGACGGTAGCCACCGATCTTAAATATGCCAAAGAGGCTATGATGGTGTGGATGCGTGAGTTTAGCAATAATTTTGATGAAAGCTGGAGTGAAAGTGAAAAGGCCGCTTTCTTTAAAGCTGAAAAGGAAAAGATGCAACGCATTGATCAGAAAACGCAAGAAGCTTTAAAAGCTGGCCAGGAGATGGTTTCCAGCCTTGAAGCGAGCGCTAATGCTGCGGCAGATAGTAGCGCTGCTGAATAGATTTTTGGTAAAATATCTTTGATAAAGCCTCCGATAAGGGGGCTTTTTTGTTGGCATGCTCCACTAAACTAGACTTGCGTTTCTTGCCCATTTTTCTTCTAAGCCTTGCGTGTTTTGCCTGCCGTATGCTTTAAAAACCGATGATATTGGGGGTTTAAAATCAGACCGATGAAACAGTTGATAATTCCTTCAAGATGGGATTGAAAACTTTAATACTTGTTTGCCCTTTTATCCTCCTCACCATCTCTTGCGGTAAGAGCCAAGAAATCCCGAATTCGCCTTCAGATAATTTTTTAAAGGTGATTTGGAAAACGCCAATTACCGATTTAGGCTTCACTACAGCAATGAGTCCAATTTTATTTAATGAGTATGTGGTTACCAGTACGTCCGATACCTTTCAGGGACATCATAATCCAATCCTATTTTTAGACTCTTCCACTGGTCAAGTAGAACACCTCTTTTCAAACTACCAACGCAACCCAGTACCCTATTATGAGGAGAAAGTTTGTGCATTTGAGCAATACCTTCTTTTAAGGGACCGCAAATCAATACAATGCCTAAATATGGAGAGCAAACAGCTTCAATGGTACAGCGATCTTAAGGATAGTGGGCCCTGGATTTACGCTCACC
>CATMQD010000096.1 GCA_950073045.1 uncultured Flavobacteriales bacterium
ATATTGCCAAGGAACAATCCCGCAGCATCATTTTCGTAAGTCATAATATGGGCGCAATCAATAGCCTCTGCGATCGTGTAGCTTGGCTCCAGCAAGGAAAGTTGCAAGGGACGGGAAAACCTCAGGAAATGATTGAGCACTATTTAAAGGGGCTGGAAGATTTAAATGAGGGTATCAATCTTGCAGATCGTAAAGATCGCGAAGGAGATGGACGTGCGCGCTTCCAGAATATTTCTGCCCATAATAGCACAGGAGAAAAGCTTATCGCCGCTAATGCCCGACTTCAGGTGGATTTAAATTGGCAAAGTTTCGAAGCTCATCAAGATACCCGAATAGAATTACACCTTTTTAACAGCCGCGGCAATTACCTCAGTAGCTTTCAGCATCGCCTTTCGGCAGATGAAAAATCTGCTCAATTGGAAATACCGGAAACTCCCTTAATGCCCGGTAAATATTTCTTTAATGCCCATTTATACTTGGATGGCATTCGAGCTGATTTTATAGGTAGAGCCTGCTACTTTGAAGTAGTTTCGGAAAAATGGCTGCAGAATGAAATTGCCGTGCAAAGACAAAACCCAGGGGTAAATATTTTAGCTCATTGGAAAACGGAATAAATGAATACCGATAAGCTTCGCAAAGATTTAAGACTCATACGAATAGCGATTATACTTATTAGCCTGTTAGAAATAGGTTTCTTCTTTATTTTACCCGTTTACGACAGGGCTTTAATTGATCGGCTTATTATTAACTACCATTTAAATCTAGCTGTAATAGCCATCCATGGCATTGTTGCTGGTATTTGCATTTGGTATAATTGGAAAAAACTGCCCCTTCCCAAAAAGAAAAAGAAGGACAATACCTATATGATTTTGTTCTTAGGGCTTATTGGCATGTGGCTCTGGTTGCCCAATAAGCGCCTTTAGCTAATTATTGAATAGCCTAAAGCCTCCATTACCTGTGGGTCCAGATGTTTATTAATGAAGCTAATATCTTCCTTACTTAAATCCTCCCGCCACTCTTCATTTAAGTAGTACTTCTGATAATCTTTATGAGATACGCTCTTATCCTTAGTAGACTTCGAATAATTCTCAAAATCGGCACTTTTCACCTTTAGGTCAAAAAAAGCCTGCACCTTTTGAAGCTCCGAATTGTAGTTCTCTAGCAATGACTCATAAGTCATTATATAGCAACGATTGGGATAAGCATTCTTTAAATGCAAATAAGATTCATTCTTATAGTTCCAAAGGGCAATTGGATTCTCGAATGACTTCCCGGGATAATT
Organism: uncultured Flavobacteriales bacterium; assembly: GCA_950073045.1. GTDB lineage: Bacteria > Bacteroidota > Bacteroidia > Flavobacteriales > Schleiferiaceae > Croceimicrobium. The sequence goes on from CATMQD010000096.1 coordinate 1,283, forward strand.
GTCACGACCCGCAACTTTCCATTCCCTCCGGATAAAATCCGAAAAGCTTTTCGGCATTTCACCTTCGTAATGATAAGGCCGCTTGAAGAGAGAAAGCAAAAAGGAATAGGGATTCTTAGAAATAGTGATGAAATGACACTGTTCTAGTTTTTTAAAACTCCGAATTAAATCCAAAGAAACGGCCGAATGCTTCCAACCAAGATTATCTTTCTGGGTAAGACTGAAATACAAATCCTTAGTTTTCTCACTAAGCAGTAAAATCTTTTTTCGAGGAACCACTCCCGGCAATTGTTCCACATCAAAATTCTGATCAATCAGCTTAGTAAAATAATTAGTTCCCGTATTTCGCTCGCCATAAAGCTTAATGATCTTCATTCGATAATTAGTTGAATGTTGCACACATAGAAGGCCTCCATTGAAGGGGCGTAAAAGTAAATATCTTCTGGGCCATCCATTCTCTATTCGCCAAAAAATTCATTCTTTACCAGCTCTCAGGACTATAAGCCTTTCAGCTTCAGTTTAAGCTTATGAAACATGGAGATGGAACTTCGAGAAGCAAATAAGGCCTTCGCTTCCTTCACCAACTGGGCATCAAAGCGATTTAATTCGGCAATCTCAGAGCGGTGCTTCGCATTAATTTCCTGCCACATATCTGCGGAAGCGCGTAAGTTTAAGCGAGGATTATAATAAGTCTCGAAGCCGAGTTTCAGACTCAAATCCAAAGCAGCTTGGGGTTGATCGGCGGCCGTTGCCACCCAGTCGAATTGATACAGTTGATCCACTGCCTTCATATAGGTTTCTTCGTTCACCTTTCCTTCATGCCAGATACCAGCCAGCATTCGGCATTGCCAATTATCAGCATATGAACTATTTAGAAAAGCCTCGAAATTAGCATAAGAAGCAAATTCCTTTTGCAACCTTTCCTCCTTGGAATGAGCAATATGCACATAGCGTGAAATTAATCGATCGCTAGCATTGCGAAGCAAAGTGGCTTTAAAATAGGCTTTCGCCTGATGAAGAATGTTCGCGCTAAAATGCCCGTGGATAAGCGGAACTTCCTGCTCTAGTGCTTGTTTCAAATTTGGATCTTCATCACCGGCTATTAAGCTTGAGTTTTCCAAGCCATAGTATTGATGGAGGATATTCACCAAAGCACTACCTCCAGTTTTAGGCAGGTGCAGAAAAATTATCTTTCTTTGATCACTCATTGCAAAAAAATGCGTCCTCCGTTTATCATAATTGGCATGCACCGCAGCGGCACCTCCATACTGGCAAAAGTACTGGAGAAATCCGGCATCTTCATGGGGGTAATAAAAGACCATAATTATGAGGCCATGCACTTCCTAAGTATTAACCAACAGGTGATGTGGAAAGGTGCTAATGATTGGTATAAGCCGGCGGTGCCTAAAGTGGAAGAATGGCATGATATCCCAGCCCAAGAGCTATTTCGAGAACACTTTCGTTTAAACGGCAAATTGGCCCAACTAAAGCAAGCCTTAAAAGGTGAAGCTTGGGGCTGGAAAGATCCACGAAATACCTTTACCCTAGAAATGTGGCTAGCGAAATTCCCCGAAGCTAAGGTTATTCACCTTATTCGCGATCGAGAGGCGGTGGTTGCCTCCTTGCAAAGGCGCAATAATACTAGTGGTGAGGTACAAGCCGATGAGCTAAAGGATCCAGAATATTGTGCAAAGTTGTGGCAAAAATATGTGGAGCAAGGGCGCAGTTATGCTGGCCGCTTAGGGAAGCGCTATCTAGAGTTACATTATGAAGACCTTCGGAATTTGGACCCTAAAAGCATTGTGGGATTAGAGAATTTCTGTGGTAAAGCATTAGAAGCGAATTTCAAAAAATACTTGCGTTGATGCCTAAGGTTTCGGTTATCGTTCCCAACTTCCAGCATCAGGATTATCTGGAAAAACGCTTAAATAGTATTGAGCAGCAATCCTTTAGTGATTTTGAAGTAATTCTGCTTGATGATGCCAGTCAAGACAAGAGTGCTCAAATTTTACAGGCTTATGCCGATAAACATCCCCATTGGAGTTTTCAGCCCAACCTAAAAAATAGTGGCAGCCCATTTCGTCAGTGGCAAAAGGGCCTAGAGCTAGCTAAAGGTGAATTTATCTGGATAGCAGAAAGTGATGATATTGCCCATCCTGATTTATTAAAAGAATTGGTAAAGCTGCTCGACCAAAATCCATCCGCTGGTATTGCCTACGCCCAATCCATGTTAATCGATGAAAATGGAAAAGAGTTAAACTCTTATGCCGAGAACTTAGGTTTCATCTACAAAAGTGATGCTTGGCAAAAGGATTTTTTAAAAAAGGGGACTGAAGCTTGTCGCAACTGGTTATTTTACCACAACCCCATTCCAAATGCCAGTGGTGCCCTTTTCAGGAAAGCGGCAATTGATAAAGTGGGTCCCCCCGATTTAAGTATGCGCCTGAATGGTGATTGGCACTTTTACGCCAAAATCCTTTTGCAGTATGATCTTGCTTTTAAGGCCGAAATCCTCAATTATTTTAGGGTGCACGCCCAAACGCAAAGATCACAATCTATAAAACGAGCATCGGTATATCGGGAGCTTATTGCCATTAATCAATTACTCCGTAATGGCCTAAAGGATGCTACTGCAGAAGCAGATGCCGCCATGGATGAGTTCGCCAATTGGTGGATCGGAAATTTGCCTTACCACAGCTTTAATGCGGAAAACCGAAAATTAAATAAGGAGCACTATCGCATCTTTAAAGCCTATAAAAACAACCTTCCTTGGCGAATATTCCTTACTTATATAATATCCTACCTACGGGATTTCCTAAAATGGATTGGTCTATTAAAACCGTTAAAGAAACTCCGATCGCAGATTTTCCCGGGTAAATATTGGAATCAATGAAGCCCTTTTTCTCCGTAATAATACCGGCCTATAATGCCCTTAACACTTTGGAAGACTGCTTAGAATCGGTTTGGGAGCAAAGTTTAAGCGACTACGAAATAATCCTCACCGATGATGGCAGTGAAGACGGCACCGCTGAGTGGGTGGAAAATTGGGCTGAAACCAAAATCGGTCTTAGAATCCAGATTATCCAACAGGAAAATAAAGGATTGGGAGCGGCCAGGAATGCTGCAATTGCCCAGGCTTCAGGCACCTTTTGCGCTTTGCTTGATGCCGACGATCTCTGGCATAAGGACAAACTAAAATCATGCTTTAGCTATCTCGCGGCTTCGCCAGACACAGCGGTGCTTTATCATCGCGTAGAAAATTTTGGATTAGGAGATAGCCAGGAACGACGCACCTTCCCCCTAAATGGCCTCGATGACTTAATTACCAAAGGCTGCCCCTTGGTTCCTTCGGCAAGCATCATTCGCAGTGATTTAGCGAAGGCCTACCCTTTTCAAACCAAAGATGAATTCCATGGTGCTGAAGACCTTTACCTTTGGTTGGAGCTATTAATTGCGGGAGAACAACTCCGCTATTGGCCAGAAGCACTCACTTATTATCGAGAAGAAGGTGGGATGAGCACGCGCATCGAGGAACACCTCAACCATGTGATTGCCGTTTATGATCACTTTTACGGACAAAATAAAATCCGAAAGCAGGCTTATGAATTAGCCACCCAAAGAAAGTATTATGAAGCCGCTCGCTTCTATCAGAAACGAGGTAAACATCATGAAGCGCATCATTACTACTCCATTGCAGATAGTAAGAGTTTAAAAATATTAGGATTAAGAATCCTCAATACGCTTGGACTAAAATTTTGAATTTTGGGGCGCCTTTTGCTGGCGGTATTGCCGATAAAGGGCAATCATCTTCTCACGCGAATCAATGCTATACTGTTGGAAATACTGCATCATTGGCGCAAAACGCTGATGTTCGGCTGGGTAAGCTTGTATAGACTTCACTAAACATTGACTAAGCATATCCAAGTAGCGAGGATCATTACTTTGATAAGGAAAGAGGTTTAAGACCGCTAAAGCATCCAAATAATTATTTTCCCTCAAAATAAGATCGGCCTTCTTCATAATCATCGCTTTAAAAGCAGGTGCAATCGCCAATGCTTGATCGGCATAATATAAGGCACTATCCGCCCTTCCATTACGATCATAATACTCCGCTAGCATTTGATAATTAAGGATATTAAAGGGCGCATCTTTAAAGGCCTGGTCCAGGGCAGCCTTAACTTCTGGCATCACCGTTTGGCCACCAAAAAGCTTTCCTTTAGCATCAAAATACTTCACTGGCATGGCGTAATTATCCACGGTGAAAAAAGTCTCATCATAAACCAAATTACTCTGGGCCGAAAGTTCTGCTGAAATCCGATTTCTTTCTCTGGTAATAGCCTGTTGATTTCGGTTGCCCATTCGCTGACCTAAAGTTGCCCCCGAATAATCGATCTCTATAAGGGTTTTGGCCTCTTGCTCATGACTGTAGCGAATGCCATTAACTGCAAGTCCAAAAATCAAAAACAAAGGAGCCAACCAAGAGGCTTTGGCTAAAGTGGGTCCTTCCGTTTTATAAAAAGCAACAGCTATTATCAGCATTAAAAAGAAGGTATGCGGTGCGCGCTCTAAGGGAAAATCACCAAAGGAAAATACCGCAAAGGCCACTAAACTAAAAAGCGCCGCCAAGTTCAATACTTGATCCTGTTTAGAGTCCGATTGCTTGAAATTTCTAAACAATTGCCAAAGTGTAAAACCTATCAGTGCGAGGTAAATTAACAATCCCAGCGCACCAAATTCGGCCCATATCCAGAGGTAATCATTATGCGGCCTTTGGATATGCGTTTGCCCTTGCATTACACTGGTATCCACCCCTTCCAAACCATATTTTGGAAAGATCAATTTCCAGTTACCACCGCCAACACCAGTTAGCGGGTGCTCTTGAATCATCTCCCACGAATTATCCCAAAAGGCTAAACGTTTTTGCACGTTGCTGCTATTGGTAAAACCCGCTTTAATTTGCGGTGATAAAAAGAGTGCTAGTAATATCAATACCGCTCCGCCAGCTAAAGCACTAGCCCAAAAGCGCGAAATTTTAAAACTGCTTGGCTTCACAAATTGGAAAACCAGTCCGGATATTAAAGCCGCCGAAAAGAGACCCAACCAAACCCCACGAGTACGGAGCACAAACATTTCAATAATCATCAAAATCGCCAAGGTCATTGCTACTCTCGACCAAGCTCCTTTTAGCAGAGACCAAGCGGCCAATACAAATGGAAAGCATAGCATGAGTGCGGAAGCCAGCAAGTTCTTATGGCTGAAGTTCCCTTTAATCACATAGATATCATCGAAAAAGGCTCCGCTTCCCATCGCTTTTAAAAGCTGAAACAAAGCTGGAAGGGCTGCTCCAATGGCAAATATCAAACAAGCTTTTAAGAGGTTTTCTAGACTTAATTTCCCGCTCTTTAGCAGATAATAAAAGATAAAGAACAATGGTATAAAGCTGAGGAGCTTAGCGGAAGTGGCCCAAGCTTCACTCGGGTTATAGGCCCAGGCGATACTCGCTAACGAAAGAAAGGCGAAAAGAATTAACAGGATAGAAATAAGTCTTGGGAAACTTGCTTTAAAGATATTGCGATCCATTAGCAAGAGGCCTGTTCCTATCACCGATAGCACTAAGTAGCGGGATAAGAGGGTGCTATCTTGTAACGATTCAATTTTTAAAAGTGGTAAAGCCAAAAAAAGCAGCCAAACTGGCCAGACCAAAATGGAATTAGAAGCATTAGTTTTCGCCATGAATCGGAATTTGCGCTAAAGTAAACAATCAGACTTCTTTTTTGTCTTTGTAATTTCACCGCTTCACTCTGCCTACTATGAATTCGAAATCTGCGAGCCCCTTACGCAAGCGAAGCTTGGTGCAAAAAGGAAAATTGCACCACCATTACCATCGCCGCAAAGGCAGCTACCAATACATTGGAAAAAACTTTATAAAGCTGATCATTAGCATTTTAGTAATTGGTCTAGCGCTGTTTTTAGTAAATAAATACCTTATTGACATTGATGCGCTCATGGAAGAGCACATTGCTCACCTCAATCCTTTACAAATTTTCGGGGTCTTCTTTTTAAGTGAAAGTATCCTTGGACTTTTGCCGCCTGATCTGTTTATCATTTGGACTAAAAGCTTGGCGAATGAATGGTGGATGGTAGGTGTTCTCGCAACCTTGAGTTATTTAGGCGGTCAAGTTTCTTTCCAAATTGGCAGATGGGTTAATCACATTCCGAGTTTTCATACTTGGGTGCATAAGAAATATGAATCTAGCTTGGAGCAATTTCAGAAGTTTGGTGCCTTAGTTATTGTGTTAGGAGCTTTAACTCCTTTACCCTTTTCGCCAATTTCTATCCTTAGTGGAAGTTTAGAATATTCTCGCAAGCGTTACAGCATCTTGGCTTTAAGCCGATTTGTGCGCTTTTTCATTTATGCAAGTTTGCTGTATAAACTTTAATCGATGGTCCTTGTAATTTTGCAGTATGAAAACGGCAGCAGAAATATTTCATCAGCATATAGCGCAAACAACACCGTTCGCCATTGGGCTGGAGATCGAAAGAGCAGAAGGTAGTTGGTTGTTTGGTCCAAATGGGGAAAAATACTTAGACCTCATTTCAGGGGTGGGTGTAAGTAATTTAGGTCATGGCCATCCTAAAATAAAAGCCGCTATCCATGAGCAAGTAGAATTGCACCTGCACACCATGGTATACGGTGAGTTTATTCAATCCGCGCCAAACCGATTGGCTAGCCGATTAAATTCTATCCTCCCTTCTAGCTTAAACTGTTCTTATTTTGTAAATAGTGGAGCAGAATCTATTGAAGGTGCTTTAAAACTTGCCAAGCGCTACACTGGTCGCAGCGAGATTATTTCTTTTCGAGGTGCCTATCACGGTAGTACCCATGGAGCTTTAAGCGTTAGCGGCAACGAAACTAAAAAACGCGCCTTTCGCCCCTTGTTACCTGATGTGCGGTTTATCCGATTTAATGAGCCTGAGGATTTAGCGCAGATTAGCAACAAAACAGCTGCAGTTATCGTTGAGACCATTCAAGGAGATGCGGGAGTTCGCATTCCCGACTACGATTACATGCAAGCTTTAAGAGCACGATGCACTGAACTGGGAGTGCTGCTAATTCTCGATGAAATTCAAAGTGGTATTGGCCGTTGCGGCACTTGGTTTGCCTTTGAGCAATTTGATATAGTGCCGGATATTTTATGCACTGCTAAAGCCCTTGGCGGAGGTTTGCCTATTGGTGCTTTTATCAGTGACCAAAAAATAATGCAATGCCTCACCGAAAAACCTATGCTCGGACATATTACTACTTTCGGGGGCAACCCTTTGGCTTGTGCTTCTGCAGAGGCATGTTTAGCAGTAATTGAGGAGGAAAATTTACTTGAGGAAGTTGAGCCAAAAGGGGCTTTAATCGAATCGCTTTTAGCGGATGAAAGTAAAATTCTAGAGATACGTAGAAGAGGGATGTATTTCGCTATAGACTTAGCCTCAGCCGATCAAGTGATGGACTTAGCGGGAAGACTATTAAAAAGAGGCCTTATTACTTTTTGGTTTTTGAGTTGTCCGCATAGCTTCAGAATTGCCCCTCCTTTAAATATTTCTGAAGAGGATTTACGCTATGCCTGTAAGTTAATTAAGGAAGAATTAGCTAAAATAGCTTAGGCCTCGATCTTAGTTAATTTATCGATGGATAGAGGCTTCTCGATGTAGGATTTTACGATTTCTCGTTCATCAGACTCCCTTAAATCAGAAGGATCGATGCTGGAAGAAAGCATATGAATACCAAAATTCTTTTCAATTTCTAGCTTATCTAATTCATCTAAGAATTCAAAGCCGTTCATTACTGGCATCTTGATATCGAGAAGGATACAGTTGGGTTTAACGCTCCCATTACCAAGCATTTCAAGCGCTTCCTTTCCGCTGGCAGCTTTGTGAATAGTTATCGAAGAATCATAACGTTCTATGGTCTTCTCATTGATCATCAAATCAATAGGGTTGTCATCAATAAGCAGGACAACTTTACTCATGCATTCCTTCTTTGGGTAATAGAATGGTAAAGGTAGTTCCTTTTTTCAGTTCTGAGCAAACCTCTGCTTTCCCATTAAGGTTATCAACCACCTCTTTTAAAATATATAAACCTAAGCCCGATCCAGGATCTTCTGATTTAACTTTAAAAAACATGTCGAATAATTGTGGATGTTTCTCAGGTGGAATACCCACTCCATTGTCGGCAATAATTATTTGCCAATAATCTTCCAACTCCGAAACTTCTACCTTGCACCAAGATTCTGGTTTTCTTACATCACGATACTTAATCGCATTGGTAATCAAGTTATTCAGAATAATTTCCAATCGATAAGGATCACTAACAATGGTTTTCACTTGAAGATTCGTTTCGAATTTCAGCTCTCTATAGCCGGGGATAAATCGGAATTTACCGTGAGCTTCGGAAAGCAAATCTTTTACATTTACCTTTACCATTTCAATGTCCATCCGTTTATTCCGAGAATACTCTAAAATATTCCGGATATAACTATCCATGCTTTCGGTGGCATCTTGCAGCATTTTACCATAAATCTTAGTTTCTGGTAAATGCTGGGAGTTTTCAATCAGGTTAACTAAACCCATAATGCTTGAAAGTGGCGCCCGAAGATCGTGGGAAATGCTATACACAAATTTGTCTAACTCCTTATTGCTTCGTTCTAAGTTGCTGTTCTTTTCGCGGAGGGCCTGGTTCGCGTTAAAGAGCTCAGTATCATCTTCCACCAACATGGTGAAACCGAAAATTTCTCCATCTGGATTTTGGGCGGGAGCAAAACTCAATTTTAAATGATAGCTCTGACCTTTACGATGCCAGCTTAAAAACTCTTGTTTATGCTCTCCTTGCAGGCTCATCTGTCCCATTTCGCCAAATACCTTCCGCAAGGATTCTGGAATAACTTCCTCTTGAGGAGCCCCTTCCTTTAAATCGATTTCAGAAAAATAGGACCAAGCTTTTTTAGCTGAGGTATTATAGGACATGAGTCGGAACTCCTTATCAAAAAGTAAAAAGCTGTTAGGTGTGGAGTTTATTATCGCCAAATGCCTCTGCTCGAGCTTAATCAATTCCGCTCTTGAATTCATTTCCTCCATTCTATGCTGGAGAATTTCTGCGGCTTTAGTCAGCAATTCTTGATGAATGGGACGAAAGAAATCCAATTGCTGGCTTTCACAATTTATAACTCCAAAGACCTTTCCTCGAAGGAAAATCGGCACAGCAACTTCTGATCCAGCATTAAAATAACGTGAAATATAATACTCATCCTCCGCACAGTTACCAGTGAGGTAAGCCTCTCCTGTAGTGGCTACCCGACCAGTCACTCCAATGTTTATTGGTACCTTCACTAGGGATTTAACTCCCTTTTCTCCCTTTCTTTGATTGCCATGTGCTGCAACGGGAATTAATAAATCGCCCTTACGCTTTAAAACTAAAGCATCTTCGAAATAGAGTTTAGAAAGCATCTCATCCACCAACACCCACATCAGCTCATCTTCGTCGGAGACTTGAATAGCTCTAGTTAAGAAGTTGCTTTTTAGCTTTTCAAAACGATGTTTCAGATAGATATCGGTAACCTCATCCATACCAATGGCGAGGTATAGTAATTCACTATCTTCATATACTGCCTGTATTTCGGCCTGTATTCTTGCTCGGGTTTCACCCAAATCCAAATAATAGGAAAACTCTACCCTGGGATTTTCGGGCGAAACTTCATCAATTGCATCTTGCCAATAAGGTAAAAATGCCGCGCCTTCAAATCTTTGTATTAAATCCGATAATGCCAGGGATTCAAAGTTCTGGACCTCATAGACCTTCATTAATTGCTTGAAGGCAATATTCTGATACAGAAAGTCTTGGTTAGAATCTAAAACCGCGCAGTACTCTCTCCGAATATTACCGAGCAATTCAATTATTCTGGTATCGCCTCTAAAATATGGCCTCATAAACAACCCTTGAATTTAACGTTTCTAGGCCCCCTACCCTGAATGCTTAAAGCTATAAAAATTTAAACAGCCTACCTGAGATCCTAAATACCATTAAAGATTTTCCCAGGATTTAAAATCAAATTTGGATCAAATTGTTTTTTAATGCCTTTCATTATTTCCATTTCTATGGGAGTAAAAACAATATCCAAGTAATCCTTCTGCACTAGACCGATACCATGCTCTCCGCTTATGGTACCTCCTAATTGTTTCACTAAAGTGAAGATTTCTCGAATCCCCATTGGAAGGTCTTGCTCCCAAGCTTCATCGGTCATATCTTCTTTTAAAATATTCACATGAAGATTACCATCGCCCGCATGTCCGTAACACACCGATTTAAATCCGAATTTATCGCCAATTTCCTTCACTCCTATGAGTAATCTGGCCAACTCGGCCCTGGGAACCACCGTATCCTCTTCTTTATAAATCGAATGCGACTTTACGGCTTCACCAACCTTCCGTCGTAATTTCCAAAGGCCGGCTTTCTCGCTTGCGCTTTCAGCAAACAGAACCTCTCCAGCTCCAAATTTCTCTACA
>CATMQD010000097.1 GCA_950073045.1 uncultured Flavobacteriales bacterium
GGATAGATCGTATAATACTTTTAATATCCTCTTGACCAACCGGTTTCACGTAAAAGCCATAAACCGAGCTAAAATGATTAACCATCTCTCGATCTAGCTCTAAGGTAGAGGAGGTAAGTATATACACCTTTGGACTACGATTGTATTCTGCGAAAATTGGGGCCATTTCTGATAAAAAGTCCCAACCATCCATATAGGGCATATTCAAATCTAAGAGGATACTGGTAGGAACATTCTCTTCTTTCGCAAAACGCTGCTGAATTTGGTTGAAGGCTTCTTCCGCATCAGAGAAATATTCAACTTTGGCGCTGCCATCCGTGACTTCCTCGATAAGGTCTTTGGTGATGTACAAGAACATCTCGTCATCATCAATTAAAAAGAAGTGGAGTTTTTTGCTTATCATAATTTTATTAAAAACTTAGTTCCTTGATTTACTTTACTTTCTAGTTCAATACTGCCTCCAAGCATTTCTACTTGCGACTTTACGAGGAAAAGGCCTATCCCTTTACCGGACTTATCTTTATGAAAGCGCTTATAAAGCTTAAATAGCCCAGAACGATGTCGATTAGTATCTATGCCTAGGCCATTGTCTTCTATTTCTATAATTGTATTACCAGAATCGTGATAGCTGCGAATGGCTACAAATCGGTCCACGCCTTCACGGCTATATTTTAAAGCATTCTCAACCAAGTTTTGCAGGATACTTAACATTGTGGTGTGGTGACTATTTATTTGCTCAACTTTTAGGTCTACACGCAATTCAACTTCATTCGCCACAAATTCTTGATGCAATAGGCTTTCTAACTGCTCCACCACCTTTTTTAAGTCCACCACTTCTTCGGGCTTAATATCTTTTTCAATGAGGAGCAGGTATTCTCTTAAGTCTTCCATGGTTTCCATTAGGCTGTGCACCACCTTTAGGAGTCTGGAATTTAGTTCTTCTCGTTTTTCGGGTTCTTTATAGGTACTCAGCGCTTCACCATAAAGTTGTAATGTCGCTATAGGGCCTCGTAAGTTGTGGGTCATAATATGACTAAACTCGGTAAGGCGATTGTTTCGATAAACCAATGTTTTTCGGTTATTCTCAAGCTCTGTATTCTGCGCCTGCAAAAGATCTCTTTTATGGCTTAATCGCTTGTTCACGTTTGCTCGGTAAATAGCAAAGAATATGGCACTTATGGCCCAAACAAGATTAAGGACAATTAAGGCTAAGCGATAGTTTTTGATTTGATTCTTAAAACTTCTTTGGGGGTAAATCACCTGCAGTTTGTACTTAAGGGGATTACCTTCTTCACTAATGTGATCCCAAACTGGACCAAGTATTAAATTGGATTGATGATCAATGGTTTGGGTGAAGGATAAGCTATCCTCATGATCTTGGAAGCCATTTTTAATTAGGCTACTTTGTATATCTGATTCCTGGTACTTAAAGTCCTTGAAATTGATAAAGTTCTCGGGCTCCTCGCTGTAAAAAAGTAAATGGTTATTCGGACTTATTAAAGCCCATTGATGGCCGTTGATACAGTAAAAATTTATTCGCTTTAACAAAGGCTTTAAACTGATATTTACAACTAATAAAGCTTTATTATTTTTGTTTTTAGAGTCTAAGCGAATCATACATCTTAATACGGGACGTAAGGGTTGCTCAATACGCTTATTCTCAATGTTTAAATTCATCTTACTAAAGCAGATTTCCCCGGGTTCCATTTGAATGCCCCTTTTAAAATAGTCGCGATGAGCCTTGTTCTGTAATGGAGCACTATAGGCAGAGTCTACATTACGTTCGATACGCAAAAGCTCTTGGCCTTCCCTGTTTAAAATTCGATACTGATGTATTTCATCAATTCCTGACACACTGTTAATAAGGGCTCTAATGAAAACGGAATCAGAGCGTATTTCTAAATTTTTATTCAGAATTAGGTTGGAGGAAGCAATGGAAGCGGATAAAGCCGAATTGATATACTCTACATAAGCATCACTAAGTACTTCTTGTTTAGATTTTAAGTATTCAGCCTGTCTTTCCTTGATGGATATGTTGAGGAAATAATAGCTAACCATGCTAATGATTAGCAAGGGGAAATAGAGAAGGCCCCAACTAGTAATTATCCTAGTTATAAATTTTTTATTTGATGCTTTATTTCCCACAATAACTCCTTGTACTGTGGAAGAACCCGGTTAAAAGAAGAAACTGGCAACATTCTATTAGAGAAAAATGTGTTTGCAAAAAAAAAAGGGGGGCTCCACAATGTTTAACTGACTATAGTATGCCTTTAAACGAAGATAGTCTTTATCTATAAGCTGACAATGAAGATCGAATGAGCTCCTCCGTTTCCCTCACTGACTCGTAAAGACTTATAAAATAATTATGGAGTGGGTATATCCAAATTGCTATTGATAATGAGAGGCTAGCATTAACATTTTTTACTTAATGATGATTTTTTTCAAATCGAAATTACCAGCACTATTTTGCACCCGAATGGTGTAGAGTCCGGGGCTAGGTTTATCCAGTTTAATGCGGAGCTCCAATTCCTCAAAATTTAACCTTTGCACTAATTGGGCATTTTGATCAAAAATTTCCACCACATGTTTTTGACTTTGGTAAAAACGGATGTTAAAGGCTCCTCTAGAAGGATTAGGGTAAACCGATTCTACCAATGGGAACATATCGCCCTTAGAGCTTTTACTCGGGCCGGTTAGGCTACGCTGACCAGGATGAATGATTACAGGGTAAAAATTCATTTTTAACTTTCTGCTGCGAGCGAGTCGAATGATATCGCTAAGCTGTTTATCGGTTTTGCTTTTTTTATCATGACCAGGAGCATCACCAATTAAAATAACCATTCGCTCTCGTCGGGCTTTAAAAAAGCCTTCCTCCAAGGCTTGATATACACCATCATAAACCGATTCCTCATAATCGCCCCCTCCAGTAATTGGTACCTCGGCCAAATGCGCTCTTAAGGATTCATAATCTTCATCAAATTCTTGAAAGGAATACCAAGTATCGGGATCATTATTTTTATCGCCATAGCTAGCAAAGGCCAAACGAGTACCGGGGTATTTTTTAATGCCATCAATAATTTCGTTTAAACCTTCCTTCACATCTAGGATATCATTTTGCATGCTCCCGGTATTATCCATGATAATCATTAAATCGAGATTGGGGCTGCCGTGCTTTTCGATAATCTCACGAATGGCCACTTCAATTTCATCGCTTTTAGCTAACATGGTGAGTTTACCCCCGGTAGATTTGGCTAAATCGTTAAACTGCTGCATTAATTCAGGATGCACCATGGCTTCCGTAAATAACAAAGGCAAGTCTACCTTCACGTTCATGGTTTTCTGCAGATTATCTAGAATAGAGTCTTCGGCAGGAGGAGCAATTTCATAAGGACTAGTGCTATCGGCTTGAAAATCCGCAGCAGTATTTTGATTGACAATTTGTTGTAGGGAGTCGACGGTTCGACTGAGCTTTTCACGACTGCGAAGTACTTCTTGATGGGTTTCTAGCTCAATGTAATTGTCGGTGGCTAAGTCTTCTTGACAAGATAAAAGGAATAAAAAAGCTAATAAGGGGGCAGCAAAGCGCATAATTGTTTGGTTTGAATTCAGTTTTTAACGGATGGATATAAAATTATAGTATAAAAAAAGCCGACCAAGGGCCGGCTTTGGAGTAGAGCATCCTATTATTAATTGACACTCTGCAATGAAATAGCGCCAAAAAACTCACGGCTCATCAATTCGGCCCATTCACCGCCGCCACTGTAATTTGATAGTGAATCAAGTCCTGGTGCATAATGCCAAAGCTTAGCAGGATTTGCCACTAAGGAGATTTCATGGTTTGAGCCGGGTTCTAAAACCCAATCTTCGCCGAAAAAGCTCATCGAGCGGTTTTGAACCATGCTATAGGGCTGATGAAACTCCCCAAGGGCAAAGGAGAAAAGGCCATTATCGCCTTGAGGAGAAATCCCTTCCGCTTTTATCATGGCATATCCACTTCCATTAGGGAACATCATCCCAAAAGAACCATCTAGATCACCTTCATAAGGTCCATCAGTAATTCGACTGCTATCGATACCGGTTTTAAAATGGAGATGGGTATAGGTACCCGCCGGCACCTCAATGCTAAATACGCCATTGGTGCTGGTGGCTGCATCTACTAAGTGGTAAGAGTTTTCTTCTTCCCAAAAGCTACCATCTGCTTTTTGCAGCTTAAAATTAGAGAGGTAGAATTTTAAAGTTTGGAAATTAAGACTATCCCCCGTTTTAGGATGAAGCATCATTTGGTTTAGGTCCCAAGGCAGGGCTTGTGAGCCAAAAACATAATTCAAGCTAATGTTAATGCTTACGGGATCATTATTTACCGAGGCTTGGTCATCATCTTTAGAGCATGAAAATAGGCTCAAGACTAGAAGGCTGGGGAGGATATACCGAAAAACTTTCATAGGAGATTTTATGGCTAATTTCCTATCCAAAATCACTACCCACAATGATACAGGTCACCAAGGACCGCCTTGACCTAAAAGCAGTAAGAGAGATCTAAGCTAAAGTAGCTTTCTTCGATTTGGCTAAGTAATCGATCATTCCAGCGATAGGGAATATAATGGTAGTAAAGTCCCAAAGCCCATAAGTCGTTTTTAAAAGCCGGAAATAAAAGATCACAGCCTAGCATAAGATGCACGGCATCTACGGTTTCCTTCCCACCATCTTCATCATCAAAGTCGGTATAAATTTGCGCGGCACCGATTTTTAAATTGGGCCAAAACATAAGCTCTTCATTGCTGTAAAGCTTGTAGCGGAGGCCTAATCCGAAAGAACTGCTATTAAAGGAAGCCACCGATAGGGTATCTTCCTGGTAAATGAAAGTATAATCATCCTTTTGTTCGAATAGGCGATAGTGCACAAATATTCCCATTTGCCACCGATCGCTAAGCCTTTGATAGCCCCCAAGCCCTAATTGATAGGATAGGCCAATTACATTTTTAGAATCTAAACTCTGGCATAGCCCTGCATTGAGAAAAATCATTCCATCCTTGAGTTTAGCTCTTTTTTGAGCATTGAGCTTAGTCACAATTTTAGAATCCGAGAACTCGGAACGTTTTAGGGCCTTATTATAGGCTTCAAAGCCTTCTGAAAATAGAATGCATAATAGCTTTTCGGTTGATCCAGGGGCTTGTTTGCCTAGAAGGTTTTTAGCAAATTTCTGACTTAAGCTATCCAGAGGATCTCTGAGTGGAAGAAAATTATAATAGGCTGGATTATAGAGGTAGTAGTCTTGAAAATTAGGGCTTTTGGCATTTTGAATCCGGTAATTATAATCGATAAGTGGACCGTCTATAAACTGTATCGCTAAATTCTCAATGCTTTCATTTTGGTGGATCGCAATTAAAATTTGCATGCGCAGCATCACCTCATTTTCCGCACAGAAGAATTTCCAATCGGCCAGCACTTCATCGAAGTTCTCGAAATTCTGCTCTACCATCATATAATAAATGGCATTAGCGGCGGTATTCGTTTCCCGTTCACAGGCCTCATTATCCTCTTGCCTGTTTTGTGCGAAAATCAAGCAAGGCAGTAAAGAAAAAGCGAAAAGGAAGTTTTTACAATTCATTTTAAAACCGGTTAAGACTCCGTTTTCAAAATAAAGAAATGTTCTATAACTAGGTCTATGGGATTAACTCTTTCTTCACTCGGCTATCAAAAGCCCAGGGGAAGTCTTTTAGGTTGGAAGAAGCACTCATCATTAAAATCACATCATGGGCCTCAACAATGCTATCCATTTTATAATGATTGGGATTAGCGGGGGCTTCCAGCCAATCATATTTTAGAGCTCTCAAATTATAGTACCAGAAAAAGGGTGCATCAAAATACTGATTAGCCAAACCGCTACTATACATCTCATAGAAGAAGCTGTCGGAAATAATTAAAACCTTAGGCTTGGTGCTGTCGCCTTCCATATGATAGTTAGGATAAGCCAATTCTTCTTTCGGCAATTCCAACCAGAGATTTAAAGCATCTTCCATATCGGTTTCAATGGCGGGGTAATCTGTAGACCAACGCACGCCATCTAAAACTCGGCGTGGCATCGCAATATTTGAATTAGCCTCGATAAATCCCGCAATAGAATCCATGGCATAGTGCATGCCCCAAATACTCCAATGAATTCCGGTTTTAGGGAAAAGTGGATAGCTGGAAGTATCTTCCATTTCAGCGAAATGACTGCGGAAGTCGAGGAAGGGAATTCCCACTTTTTTTAAAGCGCTTCTCCAGCTTTCCGAATTATTAGGTTTTGTCACCTCGGGGGGCAGATTAAAATCTTGCGGTCGACTATAAGCCTTATCGGGAGCTAAAACCACCAGGAATAGTTTATTGGAGTCCTGCATCTTTTGATGCAAAATACCCAAAGCTTGAGCGCGAGCTTCAATGGCCGAATCGCCGATAAAGTTTTCACCGCGATAGGCTTCTAAATATTCACCACCCATTAGGTTTTTGTTTTTCCCAAAGTGAATATCATTATGGAAAATCTCATCAAAAAAGCTATAGTGAATCTGATGATGAAGCCGCGTTAAATTTGGTCGGTAGCCGAGGTGATCCTTTTGATATTTTTCAAATTGATCTTGCCAATTGCCTTTAAACCAAGCTTCCCAGCTAAACTCTGGATAAGATGTTTCGGTAAAAGCACCTTTCAACTGTTTTAAGCGCGGGAAATTCACATGCTGTTGCAGATGCAAGGCGAGGTAAGCGATGAGTATTAATGCTCCGAATATTTTAAATCCTCTATGCATTAAAAACGGAAATAGATAAAAGGATTAAAGTCGGAGGAAATTAGCCACATCAAGGAGAGCCAGAGTAGGGCCAAGGTCCTTAAGGATAGCAGGCTTACACTTAAACTAGAATTTATTTTAGGGAACCTCAATCTTAAGCGTTGCCATGGTCCGAAAGTGATTATTGTGGCTAATACCAAGCTAAAAATTTCAAAGTTGCCTAAGTTAAGCGGTCCATTAAAGCTAAAGCTGAAGAGCTTTTGGTAAAAAACCTGGGCCTTGCTAAAGTCTTCAATTCGAAATACCACCCAGGCCATCATCGCTAAAAAGAAAGTAAGTCCAATTTGAAAAGCAGATGGTAGCTTAGAGGTGATTGTACGCCCCCGAAAAGCACGTTCGATTACCAGTAGTAATCCGTGAAATGCACCCCATAAAACGAAATTCCAAGAAGCGCCATGCCAAAGGCCTGAGGCTAAGAAAACGATCCATAAATTTAGATAGGTCCGGCGAGCAGTACCCTTATTTCCGCCAAGCGGGATGTACAAATAATCGCGCATCCAAGCCCCTAAGGTGATATGCCAACGCCGCCAAAACTCGGTAATGCTTTTGGAGATATAGGGTTGATTAAAGTTTTCGGGAAATTGAAAGCCAAAGATTCGACCTAAGCCAATCGCCATATCCGAATATCCCGAAAAGTCAAAGTATATCTGAAAGGTATAGGCAATGATTCCAATCCAAGCTTCTCCACTATTCAGCTGACTCAGATCACCCGACATATATCGATCGGCGATGGCCCCACAAGGATTTGCTAAGAGAACCTTTTTAGCTAGGCCTAAAGCAAAGCGGTTTAATCCATGGAAGAGGTTTTCACTGTTTACCGCTCGCGATTTTAGTTCCGCCGCAATACTGGAAAAGCGAACAATGGGACCCGCAATCATTTGAGGAAACAGAAAAATATAGAGGAGATAATCGCTTACTTTCTCCAAAGGCCGAACCTGCTTGCGGTACACATCTATAGAGTAGGTAAGGGTTTGAAAGGTGTAAAAAGAAATACCAATCGGCAGAATAATATTCAAGTGTCGAATTTCCATCAGCCCCAGCTGAGCCAAAGCGGTACTAATGTTCTCCACGAAGAAACCGGCATATTTAAAATATACCAAAAGGCCAAGGTTGAGCAGGATGGACGCAGCTAAATATCTTTTTCGAAGCTTGGTGTTTTCCTGCTTATCCAATTTCCGTACTAAATAGAAATCTACATAAGTGGAAGCCAATAAGATAAATACAAACTTAGGGGCTCCCCAAGCGTAGAAAAACATGGAGATAAAAAGCAGGGCGTAGTTTTTCCCTTTAGCTGGCACCACATAATAGAGGAGGAGGGCTAGGGGTAAAAAGTATAGGAGGAATGTTATGCTGCTAAATACCAAACTGACAAATTGCAGCGCGAAAATAAGATCTTGAACTATTCTTTCTGCTCCTTAAAAGAAAAGAGGTGGAAAAACCCGAGCCATAACAAATTGTAATCCCACCTCTTTCTCCTTAAGCTTGTTTTACAATGCGGAAGCTTTGCAGCTCTTCACGGCCTTTTAGTTTAATTACTAGGCAATACATACCGCCTTTTAATTCTGAAAAATCGAGTTGGGGATTGGCTCCCCTAAACTGACCTTCTAGGAGCTTTTTACCTTCTAAACTGTAAAGGGTATAGCTGCCGCCTTGATTAAAGGGAAGGGATAGATTTACGACCTCATTAAAAGGATTTGGATAAAGCTCAGTCTGGCTAATCGCCTGGCTTTCAGATTGTGAAACGTAGTTTTCTGAACAGCTGTAGTTTTGGGCTTGCCAGAAGCTTTTTACGGCAGGCACTTCAGTTTTTAATTTGGTCACCGCCGCAAAAGGATTCATGTCGCTTAAATCGCGAGCGTAGCTTAAAAGCATATTAATGCAAAGGGTATCGCCAGCGGCTAAGGCTTGGGGTGCCACATTGAGTAATTGTCGTTTATCACTTAAAGTATTGGGGGCGCAATACCAGTTTTCTTGATCATTATAGGCCCAATTAGTGGGTTGCGCGCTACTGCTGGTATCAAAACCATCGCCATTGCCATTATTATATAAACCGGAAGGTCCTTCTAAACTTAAGTGGCTGCCATCTTTCCAGTGGTTTACCAAGAAATTTTTCCAGTGATTGGGAAGAATAGGGTCGGTCATGGCACCAGGACCCATAAAGCCCCCCGAATTATGGTAATACATAGCGCCCCCCGGATTGCCATTTAGCAGGCTAAAACCTACGGCGGGTGGATTAAATCCAAATCCTGCTACACCGGGATCGTCAATAGAATCGGCATTATAGGTATAAGAAAGAGCTAAGCTGGAATCGGAACCACAGATATCATCGAAGGAATGTCCGAGGTCGCTATCATACCACTGTCCGGCATAAAATTCTTCGTAATTGGTGTTGGAGCGATTTATTATTTGATAGCTGAAGAAGATGGAATTTTCGAGAGGCACGAGCATTCCCGGATTAAAAGCATATACCTGAAGATGTACTTCTACTCCCATCTCATTTAAATTGGTCCGCGGTTGATGACGATCCGACTCATTGAAAATGCAGTAAATACTTTGGTCGCCGCGAATTTTGGGGTATTCCCCTAATAGCGGTTCATAAAGCTGATTATTATTTAAATCGGCAAAAGGGGCCAAAAGCCAAGCCTCACCATTGCTAGTATCGCCATGAGCGGGCCATTCTAATATTTCATCGGGAACCTGATAGCCCGCATTAGAATAGCTTTGAATATGCTGATCTATGGTAGCGCGATCTATCTTCCACACCCGATCATAGCGATTAATATAGGCGCTAAGGCTTTGATCATCTGCTACGGGCCCGAAGTGGAAATCGGAGCTGGAATAATTCGCATCCTGTGCGAGGTAATATTCTTGGGCTGCCGTGTATAAGGTATTATTCACTTCTGCGGCCATCCATAAATGTCCGGTAAACATCACCGATTTAAAAGAGGAATTCTGAATATTACAAAGGCCCCAGGCATTTTCATTTTGAAAGAGGCTGCCATTAGCGCTCACATTGCAATAGAGATTGTTGAGATTAATTAAATCACTTTGAGCATTTAAGCTGCTAATGCATATGCTAAGGAAGAGGAGGTAAGTTTTTCGCATAGTGTTGTTTCTGATTACAGAGACGAACTATTGAGGGAAAGGTTGCTTTTGTGAGCTTCGCTCACAGACCTTAGATCGTTCGCTTTGCTCCCTGTTAGACTTGATTCTGCCAATATTAGTAAGTATCCTTATTCCAGCAGTCATAAGTCTAAAAGCGAAGCGTCTAGCGTCTAGCATCTAAAAGTGAACGCAGTGAACGATCTCCTACTAAAAGTGAGTGAAACGAACGTACTAAATACTAAATACTAAAAGCGAACAAAGTGAGCGTACTCACAGCCAATTCCCCCGATAGCCATAATCACTATCATATCGTTCGGCTTGCCCTACAACATTAAAATAGCGATCCGGGCGAGGATCATGACCAATGCCCGCTACGTAAGTCCAATTGCCATAATTGCTACATACGTCATAATCCACTAATTGCGATTCAAACCAAGTGGCGCCTAAATACCAGGGCAGTTTTAAATCATGCACCAAATAAGAGGCAACATTCTGTCGGCCCCGATTGCTCATAAAACCCGTTAAGAGTAATTCCTTCATATTGGCATCCACAAAGTCCTGACCGGTTTCTCCCAGGCGCCAAGCTTCAAATTGGGGGAGCTTTTTATAAGTAGGGTTTTTGGGAATCCGGAAGAAGTGATTTCCTTCTTTAAGAGCGGTAAAGCGAAAGAAATCGCGCCACATTAACTCGAAATACAACCAATAAGTAGAGGAGTTCTTAACTCTTTCCGCTTCGTAGTTTTTGATCTCCCAATATATTTCTCGAGGCGAAATGCTTCCGGTGGCCAAGCAAGGAGAGAATTTAGAACTATAGCCTTCCCCCAGCATGCCGTTGCGGGTTTTTTTATAATCCTTTAATCGATCATTTTCCCAGAAATAATCCTTTAAACGCTGCCAAGCTTGCTCGCTGCCACCTTTAAAGTTTAAAACCGTACGAGGATCTCTTGCTACTTTCTCTAAGCCTAAATCCTCCAAACTTGGAAGAGTACAAGGCCCAAGCTCTTTGGGAGTTTTAATGGTATTGGGAATTGGTAGGGCGGCTTCAATTTCAGCGTATTTCTCCATTTTCTTTCGGAAGGGCGTAAACACATCCGGCATCTGCTCTATTTCAAATGGCAATGCCTCCTTAGCGTATAAACTGTAATTCCAGAATCGCTTGAGGCGAAAGCCAGCCGCTTCTATAGCTTGCTCAAGTTCGAGTTCCTCGGCGCTCACTTCCTCAGCACAGTAAATGGTATCAAAGTCAAATTGATGCTTTAGTTGCTCTAAAGCTTTGGTGGTATTGCCTTGATGGATTTGAAGATGGACCTTCTTTTCAGCCAATTGTCTATGCAGATCGGCCACACTCTCTATTATAAATTGAGCCCTAAATGACCCTGTTTTGGGGAGGCCCCAAGGGAATTGTCCGTAAAAACGATCATCAAAGCAATAAAAGGGAATAATCTCATCAGCCTCCTGGCAGGCATGCCATAAAGCTTTATTGTCGCTAAGGCGGAGGTCATTGCGAAACCAAACTACAATCCTGTTCATCTATAAAAGAAATATGCCCAAACAACAGTGTATTTTAACTATTGTTGAGCATATAAAAAGAGGAGCCAGCCCGAGGGAGGATAACAAGCACAACCTTAGCCTTCTGCAAGCAATAGAAGGAAATATGGGGCTGACTCCTAGTCGAATTTCTAAAAACGACCAACTTTTAAACTTAGACCATATTCCCAAGAGGAGAGATCATTTTGATTAAAGGTGACATTATCCTTAGCCCAAAGCATTTGATAGCCACTGAAAAAACCGATACAGAAATAATCGTTTAAGTGGAACTCCCAGTTTAACCGCGGACTAAAGCTGTATAGGTCACTCTTGGCCACTTTATTTTCCGCTAAATCTTCGAGGCTAATAC
>CATMQD010000098.1 GCA_950073045.1 uncultured Flavobacteriales bacterium
TGCCGAGAGAATCGCCTTTAAGCTTCCTAGAATTTCCGCCCGAGGCGGACAGGTTTGGTCCCGGCTCTGCCGGGATTTTCATGAAAAAAGTATCAAAGAAAACATGAATAGGATAAAACAAGTAATTAGGCGAAATGCTGATATATAGTAATTTGATTGATTTGTTATATGATAGCATCCTATGAATAAATAGTCAAAAGAATACATGCCTGTCATCCCGGCTCTGCCGGGAGTTCGAGTCTCGTCCAGACCGCCAAAAAAATAGAAACCCTTGCTAGTAATAGTGAGGGTTTTTTATTTCTAATACCCCCTAAAGCTTTCTTTTAGTATCCCATACCAAAACAGTATATTTGAACTCAGATATACTAAGTGTAAATAATACGTTTAGTCTAGGGAAGGATTAATATTAGCATAATATGATTATAGGGGAAAAGAACGTTATTGCGCCGGCTGAAGAGCATTTAGAGATAGTAAAAAAGACCATGAATCACTTTTTAGAGGGGAAAAGGATTTTACTGGCTGGAGCCAATGAAGTCGATGAAATGTTACTACGCTACATGGTAGAAACCAGTGGAGGCACCTTAAATGTTGCCGTTTCTACCGATGATATGCGCAAAACACTCGGGAAAAGTCGCTACGACCTAATTCTGATGAATTACCGGATGGCTAATGAGAATGCGGTAGGTATTCTGAATCAACTGAAACAAGATGCGCTCATTAAAGCTCCCGTGGTGGCCATTAGCAGCAATGACCTGGTGGGAAGAGCGATCCATAATGGTTTCGCCTACGTATTGCGCCGCCCCTTAGAAAAGCGCAAAATTATGGCTGCATTAAGCACTATTTTCCAAAACTAAGGATAGCTTATCCATTGCCTTCGGGCTGATCGAAATTCAAAACCAGCCTGTTTACTTCGCTCTCAAAGCACTTGCTCCTTCTGGAAATCTTTACCGAGGTATAGTATGGCTTGAATAGAGTCTAATCCCTTAACCTGACTCGCATTATTAAGTATTACAACTTCTCTTCCTTTAGCTCCAAACTGGGCCTTAATTATTCCATCTTTCTCGGACTCCAGTTTTAAATAGGGACTGATATACGGCAGCTCTTCATTTAGATTAACCTCCTCCTCGGAAGCTCCATTGCTAAATTTCAGGGTTTCCAGATCTTTTGGCACAACAAGGATTCCCGCTTCCTGAAAATGATTTTCAGCAATCGAGAATAGGCTTCCCACGATCCAAAGCATTAAAGCCATATTAATCACTTTAAGCTTACTTGCTTTTGTGACGATCCACCAAGTGTAAAATAGCAGCACTAAAACCACGCTAGGGAGACCAAGGCTTATATCTAATAGAGCTTTTGGTAAATGACTAATCCAAGCGCTAAAGCTTTCAATAAAATAAAGCAAATAGGGATAGAGCTCTTTAATGAAGTTTCCAATCCCCAATAGATCTAAGACCAATACTAGAAAACCCCCATACATCACTATGGGCATAAGGGGCAGGAGAATTAAATTAGAGAGCAGAAAGTAAGATGGGAAGCTTCCAAAATAATAAAGGCTTAAGGGCAAAGTGAATAATTGAGCGGCAATGGAGACATAGATGATTTGCTGCAAATTGGCTAAAGGCCCCCAACCAAACTGATGCCAGGCATTTAACTTGGGCACGAGAAAAATGATTCCGATTACCGCAGAATAGCTAAGCTGAAATCCCACTTGATGGATGATAAGCGGATTAATCCAAAACAGAATTATCGCCGATGCAATTACCGGCCTTAAACCGCTGCTCTTGCGGTGGATTAATCTACCCAATGCCAAAAAACTAAACATGGTGGCTGCCCTAAGCACCGAAGCTCCAGCGCCCGTAAATAAAGCAAAAGACCATAAACCAATAATTATCAGGGTGAATTCTAGTATCCTGCCATATTTCAAATAGCTAAAGCCCCGACTGATATAGCCCAAAAGAAGGTATACGATGCCTAAGTGCAAACCACTCACCGCTAATAAATGCATTAAGCCTGCGCCTTGAAAATTCTGACGACTTTCTGTATCCAGATCAGATTTTAATCCCAAAAACAAAGCTTTGTAAATGGCTTTTTCCTTGCTACTCCAATTCCAGCCATCTATAGATTTGGCAACTCGCTGTCGGAACTGTGCGATTATCTGGAGCTTATTTTCTTTTGGGTCCGCAGCAGACCAGCGCTTCCATTGAACGAGTCCGGAATAGCCTTGGAACTTTAAATATTTTCCATAGTCAAAGGCCTCAGGCGTAGCTTGAGCTGGCAAAGGTGAAAACTTTCCATGCCCATAAATTAAAGTACCAGCCCTCAAACTTTCAGCATGGGTTTTTGAAACTTTCGCTAAATAAAGTCTACGGCTATTCCTAAGGCTTAGCTGAGCATAATATTGTCTAAAATCGATCTGCTCAATTTGAAAGGATTGTCCTGAAAAGTTTTGCTCTAATTGAATTTGCTGAGGCTGGGCATCTCTATATCGCCAATAGGCTAGAGTACCTAGACCAATTAGTGCGAGAAAGCCGAGAATCTGCTGTGGTCTTAATTTCATGACATAAAAAAGCCCGAGACTGCAAAAATATCCTTGATGCATCTCGGGCTTTATCAGGTTTGGTTTCTACCTCGAAAGTAGAATACCGGAATGTTTTGTTCCGGGCGTAATACGCAAGAGTTTAAAAAAATATTGGCGCATTACGCAAGGGGGCCTTACTCAAAGCTATCGAACCTCCGAATAAAGCGATTCATTTTTCCTTTGGTACTTATAGTGTACATAAAAGGAGGCATTCCCTTTTCCTCATTTCGTCTGTCCTTAATATCCATTTCTTTTAAGAGGGTCATCAACTCCTCATTGCTAGAGTAAACTCCCATTTTATTTCGTTTGTAGTCGATGTAAATTTCATCTCCACCCAAATCCAAATAAATGTAAATCTCATCGCCACGGCGCTTTCGCTGAATCTCCACAAAGCCTTCTACCTTGCTATTTACAAAGCTTTCGCCTAATCCAGCAATTCCAATCGGACCTTCACTTAAGAAGGATATCGACTCTGGGGTCCAATTCATGGTAAGCTCACCAAATAATAAGGTTTGCTGTAAATCATCGGGCACTTTTTCAGGCGCACCAAAAGCAGCTACTTCCTCTTGGAATTCCTTCAAGTCCTTTTCATCTAAGCGATAATTTGTAGCAATTTCAAAAGCCTTTCGGCTGATGTCGACCCCGTTTCCATCTGAGTTCTCAGAAATAATTAAAGCCAATTTTTCTACCAAGGCCTTCGCAAAGAAGAACTCCATTCCCATGGTGATATCCAATTGCATGGCATCGGTATTGAGATCGTAGGTAATTACCCCGTAGGAGTTAATATCCAATTGGCTTTTTCCGTCACCCAAACTCATGGAACCTTCACCTTCCATGGTACAGTTGAGGTTATTAAAACGAAGGATATTAATCGGAAGCTCTGGATTCTCAACCTTCTCCCTTTCGGTAATTACGTAGCTGGTATTGGCTTCATCGTAAAAGAGAACCCCATTGGCAAAGAACATCTGCTTGTCGGTGGCGCGTACTTCCTGACTTAAAAATGCAGCATAGCCGCTGATAGTGTCAGAATTCAAATAAATACCATTGGCCAATAATTTGGTTTTGTCCTCGGAATCAATCTCGGGTAGATCGATCATGATATTATTGGGATCAATCAAGCTTCTAAATTCAAACCAGTTGGTGCTAATGGCATCACAGTCGGCTTCAATATGCGTGTGACCTTGGAAGTAGAGCTCCTTACGATCTGCTCTTAAGCGCACATTACCATAATAACCGAAATGTGGACTCAAATAAAAGAAATCCTCCTCTTTTACCTGTGCTCGACCAACCGTAGTTCCCGTATCTACTCGAATGGTTTCGAAAGGAATAGGCCAAGGTGTACCATCTTTATCTAGATATTCATAGTCGCCTTTGCCCTGATAGTAATTGGCAGAACTAATATCAATCTCCGCTCCATAGAACTGGTGATATTGATCTACAATATCGGCGGTAATAGAGGCATTCTTTAAGGTGCGCATTACTGCATTGCTATCAATGGCCACATAGCCTGTATCTGGATAGATATAAGCATCAGCCACCAAAATCTCTGGGACTAAGAAAGACTCTATTAGGGTGTTCTCTAGATAGAATTTAGAGCGATCGGCTAAGAAATTTAAAGAGTCTTGATGGGGATGTACCGAAACCATTTTAGACAAGCCAACACCACTTTGCTTTTTAAGATCAAAGGCCTTTTCTGGAATCTGCCACAAAGCATAATCCATATAGGCGATATACTTATTGGCAGTTAAACTAAAGTATTGATCGGTGTTTAAGAGATTAAACTCTCCTTTCTCTTTATCAAAATCAATTTCCGCGCGAGCACTATCTACGCCAAATCCCCAGTCGGCCTCGGGGTTTGCTCTTACCCTAAAGGCGGTATTGGAGGAAAGCAAGCGACGGCTTTCATAGGTATAGTCTTTGGATCGAGTTTCGGCATCGAGAAATTCATTTAATCCTTTACCCTTTAACCCGGTAGGAGAGTGGGCAAAGGTTCCCGTGGTTCGCATCCCTAAATCATCATATACTTTAAAGCGCTCATTATGGTTGGTGGTATAAAGCACATCATTATAAGGCTCCCAATGTAAATGGGCGGTATCTATGGTAACATGTGGGTTAGAGCCGACTCGTCCTGTTTTTTCGGTAATCTCATAAGAGCTGGTTTTGCCATTAGTGCTATCGGGGAAGAAAAAGAATTCTTGCGCCAAAGCACTGGAATTCAGGTAATCTAATTTCCCATCACCTCTAAGTCCTTGATTACTTAAACTAAGTTGAGCAGTGTACTGACCTTTGCCTCCATAAGCGGGAAAACCTCCAGGGGGAGTTTGCCGCGTAAAACCAAGGGAGTAGTCTCTTTGTACTTTAATTGGCTCGTCAAACTCGGGGAAGATATTGGCGGAGGTAAAAGTTCCATCGAAGGATAAACCTGTGGTAGAGGTATTATCTAAGCTGTCGATTTCAAAAGGATCGAGCCGAACATAAAAGGTCTCTCGATTATAAACACCATCGAATATACTAGGCTTATCGTAATAAATGTAGGCGTCTTTAGCCGAGTTGAAAATGGGGTATTCGGAGAAACTTCCTTTTCCCGATTTATTATTTGGCTTATCAATTTGCAGATCACCGGTAAGGTCTTGCAAAACCGTTTTTACATCTACCAAATAGCGCTGACCCAAAGAATTAGGCTCAAAGCTGAGTACCTTAAATCGCATGGAGTCAATATCCTCCATTCCAATTCGGAATTGTTCGTAATTGAATTTAAACTGGTTACCCCAGAAATTAAATCGACCGGCGCTAATCTGGCCATCGAAATCAAAGTTGAGGTCTTTATGAATGATAATCTTTTCGTCGGCCGGAAAGAGCCCTACTTTTTGCGAATCGGAGAGGGTTATGGCCCGGATTCCTTCTACCTCCATAGCGTAGCTCTCAAGGCTCAAAGTGGCATTGGTACCATTTTCCAAACGGGAAACAAACTGAATTACATCAAAATCTCGAACCCCCTGGTAGTTTAAGATATACTCAAAGGCTTTGTCTTTTAGATAGGCCTCACGCGTTTGTACACTGTAGTCCAGAAATCCAAGTACCGCAAAGCGCATTAAAAAACGGTGTGCATCACTGCGGTCCATTCGCAAGTGATAGGCCACATCCTGATCAGTAAAAGTTCTTTGATCACCGAGTTTTTTAGAGAGTTGCCGCAACTGAAATAGGGGGTGGGAGTCGCTCATTCCCCTTAAATCATCAAACCTTTGACCGCGGTAATAATTTTTACTTTCAAAAACCACCGGCGAAGTAGAGCCCATGTTTAAACTGGAAATTTTCATCTGTGGGCTGCCTACTTCCCATGTGATGATATCGAAAACCATATCTAAATTGTGATAGGAATCCGAAAACACTGCCGAGCCCATACCTTCATCTTTACGGATAAGACTAAACTGCTTAATCTCGGGCAGGTAGCGCATGGTAACTTTGGGGTGAAAAATACTATCGCCACCGCCCAAATAAATTACGGCTTCTACATCTTCGGAATACACCTTATCCTTTCGCAGCCAAAAGCGTTGCGAAATGGCCTTGATAAGCACCGTATCCTTATACTGCAAAATGATGGTGGCTCGACTGCTATCATTACCGCCGCCATAAAAACGATCGCCAATAATGGAGAAGCCGCCTAAAAATTGGGCATGAGGAAGGATATAAGGAACGTATAAGTCATTCCGGTAAGATCTAAATCGTGGAAAAGTGGCATGGCCCGATCCACTTTGCGAAGTAAGGCGCTCTTGCCAATTGCCTTCCACTGGCTGGTCTAAGTAGAAGTTGGTGTACAGGGTAACCGAATCAATATCCAAATCGGGCTTTGTTACATCAAAGCTATAGTCATGTATCTCAACATAAGCACTATCCTTGGGCATGCCTGCTCTTAGGAAGTAACCCGTTCCCCCCGATCCATCAAATTGATATTTACGCGGAATAAAAACTCCACCCGTGGACTCAATAACGGTGCTATCATTTTTATAGAAACCCACTAAATCCGAATTACTAAATGTAAATACAGGACCTTCTTTAAAACTATAGCTCGGTAATTCACCAACAATCTCCCAGCGCAAACGCCCATCATCGTACAGCACATTGCGGTACATTACATTATAAACGGTAGCGAAATAGGTGGAGATCTGTTTGGCGGGTCTTTTAGAAAGACTCTCGAAATCCTTAAGGAAGTTTACCATTTCTCCCTCAGGGAGTTCCTTTTTATAGTAAACTAAAATGCGTAGAAAATGCTCCCAGTCCTCGAAATTCCTAAGGCGCTTGCGCAGAAGGTTATCACTAATCTTGTAAATCCATTCGGCTTCTTCCTCTGTAAACTCGTCAATAAACAAACTGTCGAAATCGGCACTTAGCGCCAACATTTCGGTTTCTTCCACTTCATTTTCTTCCTCCAAAAAATCCTTTAATTCCTGTAGATAGGTAGTCTTCTCGGGAGTGAATTTTTTCAGGCTTTGCGCTTGAAGTTTAAATAAGGAGCTACAGAGAAGGAGAAAGAATAGACTTAGGCGCATAGGGATATTGTTAGGGAATTCAGGGTTTACGGTAATGTACGCACTGCCAGCGTTCTTCTTCAATCTTCGATTGAAATTCCAAGCCTTGCTTTAAAGCTTCGTCATTAATTAAATCGAAATCGTGGGCGAAAAATCCGCTGAAGAGTATTGATCCTCCTTGGCTTAACGTATCCACATAAGATTTCATATCCTCTAAAAGTACATTGCGATTGATATTAGCAAGGATCACCTCATAGCTCCGGCCTTTCAATAATTCAGCATCGCCCCACTCTGCCTTTACCTTATCCGCTTGATTACGTTCGGCATTCTCAGCAGTGTTTTCTACCGCCCATTCAAAATTGTCGATAGCATCAATTTCTTTAGCACCCAATTGCTGCGCCAAAATGGCCAAAATACCAGTGCCAGTGCCCATGTCTAAAACCAATTTCCCATTAAGGTCGAGGTCGAACATAGCTTTGCTCATTAAGCGGGTAGTAAAATGATGACCCGTCCCAAAGGACATTTTCGGTTCAATTACAATTTCGTGTTTAAAGCTTCCTTCCACCTGATGAAAAGGAGCACGAATAAGTAATTTATCTTCTAAGCTAACGGGCTCATAGTTGCGTTCCCACTCCTCATTCCAGTTAATGGTTTCGAGCTTTTCGCTTTCCCAATTTATTTCAAATTCATCCGATTGAAATATCGGGAGCTGGAGCAATTCATCTTCTTTAAAGTCTTCCTCCAGAATATAGGCTTTCAGCCCTTTGGGGCTTTCTTCAAAACTATCATAGCCCAAATTATCGAGTAGGGCTAAGAGGATATCTCTACCGGGTTCAACCGGACTAATCTTAAAATCTAAAACGAGGTAATTCTTCATCGTAAAACCTCCTCTCCAATTTTTATTAATTCGATAAAGGACTCTGCTTTAATGGAAGCACCGCCAATGAGTCCACCATCAATATCTGGCTGACCAAAAAGATCCTTGGCATTGCCGGGTTTAACGGACCCTCCATAAAGAATCGATACTTCATCCGCCACAGCGGCCGAAAAATGACTCCCTAAAAACTTACGGATAAAGGCATGCATTTCTTGCGCCTGTTCTGGGCTAGCTGTTTCTCCGGTCCCAATGGCCCAGATGGGTTCATAGGCCACAATGATATTTGGCAATTGCTCGGAGCTAAAGTCACTTAAGCCAGCTTTTAGCTGATTTTCAATATGCTTAAAATGCTCACCATTTTTACGTTGCTCTAAGCTTTCGCCCACGCAGAAAATAGGATAGAGGCCAGAATCAATGGCCTTATGGAGCTTTTGCTTTAAAAGATCATCTTGCTCACCAAAAATTTCACGACGCTCCGAATGTCCAATAATTACTAATTCGGCACCAGCGTCTTTTACCATGCTGGCACTCAATTCACCGGTAAAGGCACCATTATCCTGAGCCGCCATATTTTGGGCGGAAACCGACAATTTTACATTGCCAGAAAGTTGACTAGATTGTACTAATTGATAGGCCGGTGGAGCTACCACCACATCAATATGTTCTACTGGATTTTGATTTAAATAGCTATTAGTAGCACTAATTAAATCCGCACCCTCCTTGAGGTGTAGGTTCATTTTCCAGTTACCGGCAATTATTTTTCTTGACATGTTGGTTAAATTTAAGTTCTCACTCTAGGGTCGATCCACGCATAGAGTAAATCGACAATTATGCTGATGATTACAAAGGTAATGGCAATCAGGAGTACTGCCCCCATTACCAAGGGTAAATCAAGTTGATTTAAAGCTTCTACAATTTGTTTCCCGAGTCCATTCCAGCCGAAGATATATTCCACAAAAACAGCTCCGGCTAACATAGAGGCAAACCAACCTGAGGCAGCGGTAATAACTGGGTTTAGGGCATTTCTTAAGGCATGCTTTCGCATGATACGGGCATTGCTCAAGCCTTTGGCTTTGGCGGTACGAATGTAGTCTTGTCCTAATTCCTCTAAGATGGAAGAGCGTGTGAGCTGGATGATCACCGCCAAGGGACGAATGCCTAGGGTTAAGGCTGGTAAAATTAAATTCGACCAAGCGATGTATCTACCTTCACCGTAAAGGTCCACTTCATACAAACTGCCCGTCATGTTTAAACCAGTCCAGCTGGAAAGTAAATAGCCAAAAATCCAAGCCATTAAAATAGCCGAGAAAAAGGAGGGAACCGACATCCCTAAGGTGCCAATAAAGCTAATGCTTCGGTCGATCCAGCCGCCTTTAAATTGAGCGGCTACTAGGCCTAAGATTAAACCTAAAAATAGGGCAATACCCATCGCGCTAAGGGCTAAGATCAAAGTATTGGGAAAGGTTTCGGCCAAAATTTTACTTACCGGTTTACCCTGAGAACGAAATGAGGTACGTAGGAAGGGACTCTTTATACAAAGCTGACCATCGCCTAATTTGAAAAGTACTTTCGGTTTTTCGGGAAAGCGTTTAAAGTGGCTAAAATCATTCTCCTCTAGGCTATGCCAAGATATCGGACTAAGGTCGTTGAGGTAGTGTACATACTGCGCACTAGTCGGAAGATCGAAACCATACTTTTGCTTTATCCGCGCCAGCTGTTCGCTATCTTCCCTTTGGTCAAACATCATACGTGAAGGATCCCCAGGCAGCACATTAAAAAGAAAAAATACTACCGTGATGACGCCCAGCATCACCAGCAGTCCATACCAGCTTTTATTCCAAATAAAACGCAGCAACTATTTCCAAGTCTTTGCTAGTTCCTCAAACTTTGGCAAATCCTGATAATGCCATTTTTTAACTACCACTCCTTTCTCCAACATTATGATACCGGGATTGGCTCTCACAATTGTTTTTAAAGCGGTTTCATCCATGCTCGCAAAGCTGAAACGAATGTCCCAAGCGGCATTTTTAGCATCTATTACGCTGGGTGAACTGGCGGTTAAGCCTAAGAAAGGAAGATCATTGTCGGCGGCCTCTAAGGCAAAATTGTTAATGGCTTCATAGGCATCACCTTCACTCTTCTCTAAATTATAGGCGATCAATAAGAAAATTCGATCTTGGGCTAATACCTGATCCGTAATTTCTTGCCCTTTTAAGTCAATTACAAAATCGTGAATAGGCGGCTCGTAACCCTCCGAAACTAAAACGGTTTCACTTTTTCCTTTCTCAATCTTCCAATCTTCCTTTTGCCACCAATTGTCGTTCACATAGTCTTCCGAACTAATCTTTTTGATTTCACCGCTCTCTTCATTCTTAAGACTGTAAATGGTTGCGTATTTGGTGGGTTCTAATCCTAGCTCTTCGGCAGATTTCATACCATCAATAATGCTGAGACCCTCGGCATAAGGGCGGAAATCTTTAATGGGTAAGTGATTTAAAACGTAGTAACCCAATCCAATACATCCCGCTAAGCTTAGCGCTAGAATAAGGTTTATGGGCCCTGGGCCAAGTACGGGCTTAATATATTTCCGGTTTAGGAATATGATGCCGATTAAGACCGTAAGCACCACATCTTTACCAAAGGATTCCCAAGGAGTTAGAGGTATCGCATCTCCAAAACAGCCGCAATCGGTTACCTTATTAAAGTAAGCGGAGTAGAAGGTTAGGAAGGTGAAGAATACAATCATTAATAATAGCAGCCAGCTGGTAAGGTCTTTCCAGCGACCAAGTAATAGCATAACGCCGAGGATTACTTCCAGAATAACAATAAACAATGCCATGGGCAGGGTATAGTCTTGCAAGAAGGGAAGGTTTAAAACATCCGGTGCAAAATAGTCGCCCAGCTTAAAGGCAAAACCCATGGGGTCGTTAAGTTTAATAAGGCCCGAAAAGATGAAAAGGGCACCAACTAGAATTCGAGATATCTGAGTAATAACTTTCATATACTATTTTTCATTCATCTTAATGAGTGCAAATGCCGCATAGTTCACCATGTCGAGATAATTTGCTTCAATTCCCTCGGAGGCGATGGTTTTCCCAGCATTGTCTTCAATCTGCTTTATGCGAAGGATCTTTTGTAAAATGAGGTCGGTTAAAGAGGAAATTCGCATATCACGCCAGGCCTCGCCATAGTCATGATTTTTACGTTCCATCAGGCTTTTGGCCACTTCCGCTTGATGATCAAAAAGGGCAAGCGCCTCTTCTTCATTGAGGTCTGGCTCATTTGCAATGCCTTTTTCACACTGCACCAAGGCCATCAAGCTGTAGTTTAAAATACCGATAAATTCACCGTCCATACGGTCTTCCACTAATTGTTTGCCCTTATCTTGAATACTGCGTAAACGATTGGCTTTAATGAAAATTTGATCGGTTAAAGAAGGCAATCTTAAGATGCGCCAGGCCGCGCCATAATCTCGATGTTTTTTAAGGTATAAGCTGCGGCAGTTGTTAATTACCGCCTCGTACTGTTCTGA
>CATMQD010000099.1 GCA_950073045.1 uncultured Flavobacteriales bacterium
TGCCTTAGTATGTTCTGTACCTGATAGCGTTCAGGCCAATAATATCACGGCTACTAATGCGGATATTTCTTGGGTGTCTGGTACCAACGCTTCTTCCTCTTGGATTGAGTATGGTTTGGCAGGATTTACCCCAGGAACAGGAGCAATTGTTAATCCAGCGACTAGCGTAACCACTTTAAGTGGATTAATGCCTGGAACTTTATACGAAGCATGTGTGTACGACATCTGTTCTACATTAGGAGATACCAGTATGGCCGCTTGCGTAAGTTTTGCCACACTGTGTGCACCAGTTAACAGCTATCCATATATGGAAGATTTCGAAGCAGGAATTATTCCTCCTTGTTATAGCGAAACTGCCACTGGTAGCAGCTATACTTGGCGTCCTGGTTCAGGTCCTACCTCATCTACCAATACTGGTCCAGCAGTGGATCATACCACTGGTACTGGTGCGGGAACCTACCTCTTTGTAGAGGCTTCTTCTCCGGCCGCTCAAGGCGATAGTGCCTTCTTATGGACGGCCGAGTTTGATATGACTTCCCTCACTAATCCTGAGATTGTATACTACTACCACCTGTATGGAGCAGACATCGTAAACTTGGATTTACAAGCTTTCGATCGTACTTCATCTACTTGGGTAAGTCTAAACAATATTGTAGGTCAGCAGCAAACTGCTAATGGTGATCCTTGGGCCGAAGCCCGTGTGAACCTTGCGGCTTACACTACCGATACCGCCCTACAATTACGCTTCTTAAGTGTACGTGGTGCTAGCTTCGATGGTGATGCGGCCTTGGACGACATTATGATTCGTGAAACTCCTCCTTGTGTGGATGCTTCGAACTTAATGGCTACCAATGCTACTCCAAGCAGCGTAAGCTTAAGCTGGGATAGCGATACCAATATTGTAGCTTCTGAAGTAGAGTACGGTGTAACAGGCTTTAGCTTAGGTAGCGGTACCACTGCAAATACTACTCCTGGTTCAGCTACTATTACTGGCTTAATGAGCGGTACTTGCTACGACTTCTACGTTAGAGATAGCTGTTCGGTAAATACTGCTTGGATCGGACCAATTACGGTTTGTACCTTCACTAGCTGCTCTATCAGCAGTATGCCAAGTGGTACTACCAATGATACCACCGATTGCGATGGTGGCTCAGTTACTTTAACCGCAACTAGCAGCACCAGCAATGGTTTAGCTTGGATGGTTAACGGTGTAGTTCGCGAAACGGGCGATACCTATGTAACCGATTCCATCAGCTTTACTACGGCATTCGACGTAGCAGAGTATGTTACTACTAGTCCAAACTTGCATGTTGGTCCTTTAACCGATATCGCAACTGCGGGTTATGGTAACTTCTCCAATGGTCAGTATATCACCGTTTACGATACGATCCATATTGATAGCATGACGGTTAATCATACCAACGATGTAGTAGCCTTTGCTCAGGTTTGGGATGCAAGCATTACCAATGTATTACAGCGTGGCGATACCTTTAGTACCCCAGCGGGTATTACGGGCGACCTTCGTGTTCCAGTAAACATGGTGCTTACTCCAGGGGTGTACTTTATGAATGTTGACTTCCTAAGTGGAGCGGGATCCTTATTCCGTGCTACAGGTGGTGCCGTTTATCCATATACCCTACCCGGCTTAATGAGTATCGACTCTACCAACTTTGCTAGTCAGGTTCGTATTTACTACACCTTCGATCTAACAGTTAGCAAGTCTTGTATCGGAATGCCAATTCAAGCTTTAGGTGTTGTGCCTGGTGCTAATGCCGGTATTTCGGATACTAGCCTAGTGTGTTCTTCTGAAACTGCAGCTAATTTGGCGGCCTTCTTAGGAGTACATGATAATGGTGGTACTTGGGTAGATAATGACGCTACTGGTGCATTAACCGATAGTATCCTTGATGCTACTCAGCTTACCGCTGGAAACATCTACCACTTTAGCTATATCCTAGCAGGTGTAAACGGATGTGCTGGCGATACTGCGGATGTATATACCGAAATTGAAGCGGCTCCATTTGGAGGTGTGGATACTAGTGCAGCCCTTTGTGCGGGTGGCGGTATTACCATTTTAAGAAACTACTTAACCGGTACCGCCTTCGGTGGCACTTGGGTAGATCTTGATGGTTCTGGCGCTTTAAATACCAACACAGGTGTGTTTAATACCAATAATGCAAGTACCGGTACTTACCGCGTACAGTACATATTAGGTGGCGTTGCTTGTCCGGCCGATACTACTACCCTTACCCTTAGTGTAGATACCGTGGTATCTGCGGGTATGGCAGTTAGCGATACGGTTTGTGATGACGAAACTATGGTAGATCTAAACAGCTTCCTCGATGCTTCGGCAAGCGCAGGTGGTATGTGGACCGACCTTAGTGGAACTGGCGCCTTAAGCGGAAGCATGTTCGATGCAACTGGTGTGGTAAACTCTAGCACCTACGACTTCCAATACAAAGTAATGTCTGCTTGTGGAGATGATTCGGTTACCGTTTCACTCTTCGTAGAAGATTGCGATGTATCGGTTCGTGAAATGCGCACTGGCTTCATTAGCATCTATCCTAACCCAACTACGGGATTAATTAAGGTAGATGATGATAATGTGAACGGTAGCATTAAGGTGGAAGTATTTGCTGGAAATGGTCAGTTGATGATTTCTAAGCAATACGCCGAAGGCGATGAGATTCGTTTAGATATCTCCGATTTTGCCACTGGTATTTATACTGTAAAAGTGAACTCCTCTAAAGGCCTTGATGTGAAACGCATCATGAAGCAATAAGCAGGATAAAGCTTAGATAATTTAACCCCGGCCTCCGCAAGGATGGTCGGGGTTTTTACTTTTATAAGCCTTGCTAAAAACGAAAGCTTAGCGCAGACCCAAGATTTTTAAGGCCATAAACCACTAAGCATTCAGCTGCATTTTCAAATCAGAATATTAAATCCCGACAGACTGTAGAAAAGGTTTTACAGTCTTTTTTAGGTTTTGGCACAGAATTGGTATTCAAGTGAAATAGTAATATAAATTCAATTCGGCATGGCTATTAACTTTAATACCTTTTCTTCAGCGATGATGAACGCTCTTCTTTATGCATTAAAGTCCCTAGGATTAAAGTCTATTAGCCTACCTATTAGCCCTTATCGTATTAAACTTTACAGGCCACTAAGTCTTTAGGCCACAGAGCTTAAAATTGCCGATTATTGAAAGAAAGATCTCCTTAGTGGGGATCTTTTTTTTGCCCCCTTTTTTCGCTAAAAGTGCGGCCCAGCAGGCGGTAATTTGCTGCTGAGCAAAAAATATTTGCTCGCCAGCAAAAAAAATATGCCCGCCAGCAAATAAAATTTACTCTAGAGCAAAAAAATTTTGCTGGCCAGCAAATTAACAGGGCCGCCTCGCCGTCCTTTCGGGGCATATTTTCGACTTATCCGGTTATTAATTTCTTGAAAATGGCTTCCTGAGGACCATTTTTCGGGGCTAAAACGTCATTTTTTGCGCTTTTTCTTGCCCCAAACAAGGGAAAATTAGCTATTTCGGAAGCCTTTATGCAGCGAAAATTGGCGAAGTAAATAGTAAAGAAAGATGGGAATTTGGGGAATTAGTGGGGCTTCTTGTAGGGAAAAACTACCCTTCTTATTAAAAACCTACTAGTCCATTCTAAAAATGGCAAAGCAATTTTAGGCGCTTCCATTAAGCTTCAATTCCTAAACTTATATTTGCCTTAACCGATCCAACCCACCTTATCAAAAATCACAA
Organism: uncultured Flavobacteriales bacterium; assembly: GCA_950073045.1. Lineage (GTDB taxonomy): Bacteria > Bacteroidota > Bacteroidia > Flavobacteriales > Schleiferiaceae > Croceimicrobium. The sequence continues at coordinate 3,755 of CATMQD010000099.1, forward strand.
TTATGAAAAAAGGTACCCTCCTAGCGGCTGTGGCCATTGCCCTTAGTGCAGCCTGTAATGAGAAACCTGAAGAAAAACAGGAAGAAACCCGCACCAGCATGAAGATTGACTATCCCGAAACCCGCAAAGACTCTACCGTAGAAGAGTATTTTGGAAGCTCGGTAGCCGATCCTTACCGTTGGCTAGAAGACGATCGAGCACCAGAAACCGAGGCTTGGGTAAAAGCCCAAAACGAAGTAAGCTTCGGATATTTAGAGCAAATCCCTTACCGCGATGCACTAAAAGATAAGCTTACCCAATTATGGAATTACGAGAAAGTAGGCGCGCCTTTTGAACATGGTGATTATACCTATTTCAATAAAAATGATGGACTGCAAAACCAAAAGGTAGTTTACCGTTTTAAAACCGAAGGAGGCAGCATGGATAAGGCCGAGGTTTTCCTAGACCCTAACACCTTTGCCGCCGATGGTAGTACCTCTTTAGGAGGCATGAGTTTTACTAAAGACGGTAGTCTTTGTGCTTATCAGATTTCGGAGAGCGGCTCGGATTGGCGTAAAGTAATTGTAATTGATGCGGTTACTAAAGAGCAAATTGGCGATACCCTGAAGGATGTGAAATTCTCTGGATTGAGCTGGCGTGGTAATGAAGGCTTTTACTACAGCTCTTACGATAAACCCGAAGGAGGCAGTCAGTTAACAGCCATGACCGATATGCATAAGCTCTTCTTCCATAAAATGGGAACCCCTCAATCGCAAGATGAATTAGCCTTTGGTGGAGAGCGCATGAAGCGTCGTTATGTAGGTGGCTATGTAACCGAAGATGAGCAGTATTTAGTGATCTCGGCCGCAGAATCTACCACTGGAAACGAGCTTTATATTCAGCGCTTAAATACCCGCCGTCAACCTATCGTATCAATTGTAACTGGTTTCGAAAGCGACCAAAGGATTATTCATACCGAAGGCGAAAAGGTGTATTTCTTAACTAATCTTAATGCTCCCAATGGAAGAGTAGTTATGGCCCGCTTCCCAAACCTCGATCCAGAGAATTGGGTAGATGTTATTCCCGAAACCGAGAATGTATTAACCACCGGAACTGCCGGCGGGAAGCTTTTTGCTACCTACATGATTGATGCGGTGCACAAGGTGTTTCAGTATAATTTAGATGGTGAGATGGAGCGCGAAATTGAGCTGCCTGGTCCAGGTTCGGTAAGTGGCTTTGGTGGTCGTTGGGATGATGATGAGCTTTACTACAGCTTTACTTCTTACGTGTATCCAGGTACTACCTTTAAATACGATATCGCTACTGGTGAGTCTAAGCTTTACCGCAAATCCGCGGTAGATTTCGATTCAGAATTATACGAATCTAAGCAGGTATTCTATACCTCTAAAGATGGTACCGAGGTACCGATGATCATCACTTATAAGAAAGGTATTGAGCTAGATGGTAGCAATCCCACTATGCTTTATGGCTACGGAGGCTTTAATATCAGCTTAACCCCAAGCTTCAGAACCAGCAGCATTGTATGGTTGCAGCAAGGCGGAATCTATGCCGTGGCTAACCTTCGCGGAGGTGGCGAATACGGAGAAGAATGGCATCAGGCAGGGACCTTAATGAATAAGCAAAATGTATTTGATGATTTCATTGCTGCTGCAGAATACCTTATTGACGAAAAGTACACCAGTGCTAAAAAGCTAGCTATTAATGGCGGTTCAAACGGTGGTTTATTGGTGGGAGCAACTATGTTGCAGCGTCCCGAACTCTTCGCGGTAGCCATTCCGGAAGTAGGCGTGTTAGATATGCTACGCTACCATAAGTTTACTGCTGGGGCAGGATGGCATACCGACTATGGTACGGCCGACGATTCCAAAGAAATGTTCGAATACCTTAAAGGCTATTCACCCGTACATAATGTAATGGAAGGCAAGGAATACCCGGCAACTATGGTAATGACTGGCGACCATGATGATCGCGTGGTACCAGCTCATAGCTTTAAGTTCGCCGCGGCATTGCAAGAAAAGTACAGTGGCAATAATCCAATGCTTATCCGTATTCAAACCAATGCCGGTCATGGTGCTGGTAAACCTACCGAGAAGATTATTGAGGAATATGCCGATAAGTGGGCTTTCTGCCTTTACAATATGGGTTATGATAATTTACCGGCTCCCTATAGCGCTGAGTAATATATTCCCTTTGTAATTTATTTAAGCTCTGATGATAATATTTCATCAGAGCTTTTTTTGGCATTAAAGGCTAGGAACTTTCGATTCTTGTATATTTAGTACAGCCAATGAAAAAGCCCCTTAGCATACGTCAAAGTTTACTATTTGGATTAATCTTCCTAGTAGTCTTTGTGTCTGGAGCTTTGTTGATTAGCACGGTTATACGAGCCTTTAAAACCTCCGAGGCCCTAGCTAATGAGGTTATTGCAGAAGCAGGCTTGGGTTTAATAAACGAAGTGGAAGGTTACTTTTGGGAGGTTGGTCGCTCCTTGGAAATTGTAAAAGAATGGGCTCAAAATCAAAATCTTCAGCCCCAAAACGAGCAAGACTTAGGTTATTTACTCCCTCCTTTAATTGAAGCAAGTCCTCGTATTTCTTCGGTAATGTTGGCAAGTTCTAGTGGGGCGGAAATGCTTTTTTTACAAGATCCATTTAATCCAGCACTGTGGACTAGCCGTTTAGTAGACCCTTTGCAATGGAGAGGCAAAGCCAAATATAAACGCTGGGACTCCACCTCCAATCTTATAAAGTCAAGCTTGGAGCCGATAAACTACGATACCAAAGGAAGAGCCTACTATCGGCGTGCAGTGGAAGCGGAATTAAATCAAACCCGATGGACAGAACCGGCCGTGTTTTTTATTACTCGCGACCCTGGAATGACGGCTGTTCAGAGATGGACGGCTCCCAATGGCGATACCTTGGTATTAGGTTTTGATGTATTGCTTTTAGACCTATGTCGCCTAACCATGAATTTACCGATAAGTGAGCACGGCTACAGCTTTATGTTTACCAAGGAAGATGACCGTTTAATCGCGCTACCGCCAGATAGCCTCGATCAAAGTGATGAAGGAATTCGCAGGCGCTTAGGTATAGATCGACAAAAGAATTTAGCGGCCGACGCCAAGCCGCAATTACCGGTAGCTGGAAGATCTGGGAATACGGCCTTAGACACCGCCCATCGGGCCTGGCAAAAAGCGGGGAGAAAGGACACTAGCTTTGGCTTTACTTATAATGAAGAGCGCTGGCTAGCCAATTTCTCGAGTTTGGAAGTAGGCAACCATCAATTTGTGATGGCGGCTGTTGCGCCACAAGCCGATTTTATGAAAGGTTTAGCGGCCGAAACCCGACAAATATTACTCTTTACCCTAATAGCCTTGCTTATTGCGGTGGCCTTGGCTAGCTTTTTAGCAATTCGATTTGCCAAGCCCCTAGAATTGTTGGCAGCCGGATCTAGAAGATTGCAAAGGTTCGACCTTAGCGATGGAGAGGAGGGTGCGAGCAATTTTAGGGAAATTCGAACCTTGCAATTAGAGCAAGAGAAAGCCAGAGTGGCCCTTAGTTCCTTTGTGCGCTATCTTCCGATGGAGATTGTGCGGGAATTAGTGGCCAAAGGTGAAGTAGCCCGGATTGGTGGAGAGCGAAGGGTAATTACGGTTTTGTTTACCGATATCGAAGGCTTTACAAGCATTTCTGAATCGCGCAGTGCGGAGGCCGTTACTCATCTTCTATCCGAATACCTTGAAGCTTTATTAGAAACTATTCGCAAACATGGTGGCGAGGTCAACCAACTTTTAGGCGATGGCGTAGAAGTTTATTGGGGCGCCCCGCTGCCGAATGAGGCCCATGCGCAAAAGGCGGTAGAAGGAATACTAGCGGGATTTCGGGCCATAGAAGAATTAAATACGCGCTTTATAGCAGAGGGAAAACCTCCTTTACCCACTCGGTTTGGGGCCGCAACAGGTGAGCTTATGATTGGCAATGTGGGCTCTAAATCACGCTTAAGTTATACCGCAATTGGCGATACGGCAAATTTAGCCAGTCGAATCGAGGGCTTAAACCGATTTTATGGAACCCGACTGCTAGTAGCGGATAGCACCCGTGAAAGTGCAGGACCAAATTATGAATGGCGATTAGTAGATCGGGTACGCGTTAAAGGACGATCGCAACCCGTAGATCTTTATGAGCCGCTGGGTAAAAAGGGTGAAGTAAAAGCCCAGCTTTTACAATTCCGCAATCAGTATGAGCAGGCCTTAAAGGCCTACCAAAATGGTGAATTCCACGCTGTGCTCGAAGAGCTACAAATGATTCCACCAGATTACCGAAATGATAAATCATTTCAACGATTGAAGGAATTGGCGGTGCATTATCTGCAAAATGCTAAAGAGGAAGACTGGGAAGGAGTGACCAACTATTTGGAAAAATAGCAGCGTCTTAAAAAGAAAAAAACCGGCTTGACGAATTCATCAAACCGGTTTAAACTTTATAGCTTTAGTCCTAATTATTCGGGCAGTAAAACGGCGTCGATAAAGTGAATAGCACCATTGCTGCCTACAATGTCCACCTCTGTAATGGTGGCATCATCAGTAGCTGGACTAGAGTCGATAATTTTAACCTCATCTACCCCTAGGTCTAAATCGAAGGTGAAGTTTCCACCATTGCCATCAGCGGCAAGCGTAGTAACCGTATTGGAGCTTAAACCGGGTAGATCGGCCGACAAAACAATGCCCCCCGTTACGTGGTAGAGCAATACGGTAGCCAAGCCATCGGTACCCAGGGCCGCTACCAAATCATTTAGATCATTCACACCAGGTGTAGCAGCAATTACTGCGGCAAAAGCATCATTATCGGGAGCAAATACGGTGTAGTTGTTGGCATTATCCGCCAATACCGAATCTAAATTTCCATCGGCTGCGCCTAAAGCGGCCACCAAACTGCTATACTCGCTATTTACAGCGATTAGGCCGGTAATCGACATCGGCATTAGAACCTCATTTACCACATGGGCAATACCATTGGAGGCCATAATATCGGTTTCCACTACTTGTGAATTACCATTAAGCACTACACTTCCTCCCGCTTCAATGTAAGCAGAAAGTGGGTCGCCATCGGCATTAGTAGCAGAAGTGCTAATGTATCCAGTGCTCACATCAGCGGCAGCTACTTCGGCGCCTAAAACGTGATACAGCAGTACATTGCGCAAGCCATCATTACCTAAGGCATTTTCCAATTCGTCTAGGTCATTAAGCTCTAGATCGTTTAATGCTGCGGCAAAAGCATCATCGGTAGGCGCAAATACGGTATAGGAACCATTGGCGTCTAAAGTGGCATCGAGGCCCGTGCGCTCTAAAGCATCTACTAAAATGCTAAATCGGGCATCGGCGGCTAAGGTGGTGGTTAAACTGGAAGGTCCGGGGTCGGTGGTGGTGTTTTGATCGTCATCATCTGAACAGGCAGTTGTAAGGAATAGTCCTCCTAAGAGTAGGATGAATCCCTTGTGCATTAATGTTCTCATAGCTCTTGTTTTTGTTCAACTTATTAATGTAAACGTTAAACAAAACAAAAGGTTGGGAATAATCTACTTAGTTGGGTAAAATCACCGCATCGATAAGGTGCAGCACCCCATTGCTACCTACGATGTCGGTTTCGGTTACCACCGCATCTTCGGTGCTAGAATTATTGTCGATTAATCGCACTTGAGCGCCAATATTCACAAAGAATTCCAGTTTTCCGCCGGCGCCATCGTCGGCTAATGAGGCTACATTTCCGGTTTGCAGCTCACTTGCCACTAAAGCGTTTTTAGTACCGTGGTATAAAAGAACTTTGGCCAGTTCGTCGGTCCCTAGAGAAGCTACATATTCAAACAGGTTACTCACATTTGGACTGCGTGCCACTAGGGTATCGAAGGCGGTATTATTAGGGGCAAAGAAGGTGAAGGTTTCACTTTCATCGGAGAGATAGCTATCTAAGTTCCCATCGGCTAAACCAATCGCTGCTTCTAAACTGCTGTAATCGGGATGCACCGCTAATAGCCCATAAATAGAAAGCGGTACCAATACATTGTTTACCCCGTGGATATGTCCATTGCTTGCTTCCATATTGGCTTCTACCACTTCCGCCCGATCATTAAGTTTTAAGACATTGCTTTTAGCCGCATAAAAACTTAGACTGTCCTTGGCATTGGTTTGACTCATACTGCGGTAATAGCCACTCTGGAACTGTCCCCAAGCTAAATCCTGATTGATTAAATGATAAGTAAGGATCGCTCTAAGCTCAGTACTACCTATCGCTTGAATTAAGGCATCGAGGTCATTATATCCTTCATCATTAATAAAAGCGGTAAAGGCCGCATCATTGGGTGCAAAAAGGGTAAAGCTGCCCTCGCTATCCAGGCTACCACTTAATCCGGTGCGGTCTAGGGCCTCACTTAAAATAGAGTAATTGGCATCGGCCGCCAGCTTAGCGCTGATGCTTAGCTCATTTGGATTATTAGTATTGTTATTGTCATCATCCTTATCCGAACAAGCGCTAAAGCTCAGTACAAATAGGAAGGCTAGTATAGGTGATAGATAGGTTTTCATAATGCTTTTGCTGTTCTGCTAAGTTCTTAAATTGATTCGGCCCTTACGCTTTCTAAAATTAAATTTTCTTTCTAAAAGCTGAGCTCAGGGTATAAACGGGTTTTGGTACTATTTCTTTCGTCGATCTACTCATAGCAAAAAGGTATTTCAATAAGCGACCTCCCTCACCTAAGGGGAGGCTTTGAGGCTTACCTTTGATAGGCAAACACGACAGTATGGAAGTCGAAATCCTCGCTCGCATTCAATTCGCTTTTACGGTAGCTTTCCACTATATCTACCCCCCACTAAGTATTGGTTTAGGTCTTCTGATGGTAATTTTCGAAGGCCTTTTTTTAGGCACTAAAAATGCGCAATACGAGAAGCTGGCGCGCTTTTACACCAAGATATTCGGATTAACCTTCGGTATTGGCGTGGCCACCGGAATTGTAATGGAGTTTGAGTTTGGCACCAATTGGGCGGTTTACTCGCGTTTTGTGGGCGATGTGTTTGGCTCGGCCTTGGCGGCAGAAGGGATTTTTGCTTTTGCCATGGAATCGGGCTTTTTAGGTCTCTTACTTTTCGGTTGGAACCGCGTAAAACCTTGGGTGCATTTTGTGGCCACGGTAATGGTTTTAATTGGTTCCATGTTTTCGGCAGTTTGGATTGTAGTGGCCAATAGCTGGCAACAAACCCCAGCGGGCTTCCACGTGGTGGGTGAGGGTTTAAACGCGCGTGCAGAGATCACCGATTTTTGGGCCATGGTTTTTAATCCTTCCTCGGTAGATCGTTTATGGCACGTATGGAATGGCTCTTTCTTAGCCGGAGCATTTTTGGTTTTAAGCATTTCGGCATTTTACCTTTTAAAGAATAAGCATGTGGCCCTCAGCCGAAAGGCTTTTAAAATTTCGCTGGTAGTGGCCACGGTGTTTTCGGTATTGCAGGCGGTAAGCGGACATTCATCGGCCAATGTGGTGGCCGAGCATCAACCTGCGAAACTGGCCGCTTTAGAAGGTCAGTACGAGGATAGCGATGATGCGGGCATCATGATTTTAGGTTGGGTAAATCAAGAAGAAAAGAAAACCACCGGCATTGAAATCCCATCCTTATTGCATTATTTAACTCATAAAGAAGTCGGCAAAGACACCATTAAAGGATTAAACAGC
>CATMQD010000100.1 GCA_950073045.1 uncultured Flavobacteriales bacterium
ATTGTTCTACATTGTAATAAAGGCATAAGGATAGTTAAATCCATCCCAACCCACTACATCAAAGGGATGACTGGTATAAGTTACATCATGAAGAATGCCTTCTTTTTTAGTTTTAATGATGAACTCTCCTTTTTCATCGTTCACCTCCAATTCCTCTGGTCCGCGCATATCGCGTTCGCAGAAGGGGCTGTGCTCTAATAGTTGACCGAAATAGTTGCGGTATCGTTTTGGAGTATAAATCGGTTGATAGGAGTCGAGGATAAACAAACGGTTATCAGCATCATCGAAGTGAATTTGATAAATCATTCCTCTTGGGATAACTAGGTAATCTCCATATCCAAAGCGAAGATTTCCCATTAAAGTTTTTAGGGTACCGGTACCGCGGTGCACGAAAATCATTTCATCGGCATCGGCGTTTTTATAAAAGTACTCGGTTTGACTTTTAGTAGGCGCGGCAAGTGAAATGTGCACGTCATTATTAAAGAGTACCGAAATACGACTATCGAGGTAATCTTCCTTTTGTGGTACCTTAAAACCTTGGAGCATGCGGCTGGTAATATTGTGACCAACTGCTGCTTTGGGGTTTAAATCGGCCACTTGCTTTACGTCCTTCACCATGGTGGGGCGCTGCAAGTGATATAATAAAGAGGACATTCCGCTAAAGCCTTCGGTGCCAAATAGCTGCTCATAGTGCAGGCCACCATCTTCCTTTTTAAAAGTGGTGTGGCGCTTATGCGGAATCTTCCCTAATTTCTGGTAGAATGGCATATTTTGAGTTTTTGTGAGGTTTCAAATATTCATTTTCATAATTAGCTGAAAAAGAACATTTGTCAGTTTTTGGGATTGGAATGTAAATCGCCCCAGCGCATGTGGCTGTGGTAACGTTGTGGGTTTTGCTTGCCCTTGCGTAATTCTCTTTGCTCTTCAGCGCTTAGGTGCACCACCTCCTGACAATCCTCGGAACAACATTTTTCGTATTTGGCGGCGCATTTGGGACATTGAATAAACAATAGGTTACAAGCCACATTTGCGCAGTTTACGTGAGTGTCGCAAGGTTCACCGCATTGGTGACAATGGGAAATCACTTCATGTGAAATGCTCTCGCCGAGGCGCTCATCGAAAACAAAGTTTTTACCGTGGAATTTATTGGGTAGTTCTTTGGTTTTGATCTGACGGGCATAATCTATAATGCCACCATGCAATTGGTTTACATCTTTAAAGCCATGATGTTTAAGATAAGCTGAAGTTTTTTCGCAACGAATACCACCGGTGCAGTAGAGTAAGATCTTCTCATCTTCTTTACCCTTGAGCTTTTCTAAAACTTCTGGTAATTCATCCCGAAAGGTTTCGGCTTGTGGAAGGATGGAGTTTTCGAAATGCCCGATTTCACTTTCGTAATGATTGCGCATATCTACTAAAACCGCGCCTTCTTCCATTGCGGAGTTCCATTCATCAGCATCTAAGTGGCGACCTACATTGGTCACATCATAAGAGTCGTCTTCCAATCCATCGGCTAAGATGCGCTCACGTACTTTTACCACTAATTTTATGAAGGACTTACCATCATCTTCTACGGCGATTTTAAAGGGAATGTCCTTAAACTCGGGCATGCCATGAACCTGCTTCACAAAGCTTTCCCAATTATGTTCGGGTACATTCATTTGCGCATTAATCCCTTCGCGAGCCACGTAAATTCGACCTAAGCAATTAAGTTCACTCCATTCGGTGTAGAGTTTATCCCGCATTGCTTGGGCATCCTCCATTATAACGTAGCGGTAAAAGGATACGGTGATCCTTTTAAAGTCCTCAGCCATAAGGCGGGCTTCTAATTCTTCGCGACTGTAGCGATTTACCAGATTCTTTTTGCCGGCGTTTGGATCCATCAATGAAAATTTTGGCAAAAATACGAAAGCAAAAATGGGGGAATATGACAAATGTTAGTTTGGAATCGCTGCTGCAGATCAAAATGGGGCTTATCAGAAAGTTTATTGCATGTAGAACCAAGTGAACTAATTCGCTTTTGCGATATTGGAACCCGAAATTTCTAAACCTTAAATCTGGCTTCGCGGCTGCTGATCGAGGTTTGGGCTTTATGAAATTAATAAACCCAAAAATTATGACCAGAGAAGAGAACATTAAGATTTGTAATACCTGTAAAAATCGCGGCTTCGATTCTAGTCAAGGAGTAATTTGTAGCCTGAGTTCTGCGCTGCCTGCTTTTGAAGAGAGTTGTGAGGACTATAAATTTAATGAGGAGGAAAAAGCGCGCCAAGAGGCAGTAGAAGCTATGACTGCCGATGATCAGGAAGCCGCACGTAATGATATGTTATGGGGAGCGGTTTGGTGCATGGGCGGAATTATAGCAACCGCTGCTGATTTTGGTTATATTTTTTGGGGAGCCATTGTTTTTGGCGGCTTTCAATTCCTTAGAGGAATTTCCAATGGGGGTGCTTCATCGGAGGGTAATTCATAAACATTATTAATGCGCTGATTATTGCTTTGCAGTGATCAAGCTCATTCCTCTTTGCGCAATAAGCTGAATACTTAAGGGTTAGGACATAGTCCTTTCCCTTAAAAATTTATTCGCTTATGGCCTCCAAAATCACTTTGCTTCTACTGCTCTTATTCCTCGGTGCTGATCAGTCCAAAAGCTTTAAAGATGCACAAGCAGACTATCCTAGAGTAAGGGAAGCTTATCAAGAGAAGCAAGGCAATCTTAAGGCTTTATTGCAAAGTAAGAGTATTAGCACTGATACTTTTGAAATTTACCTTCGGGCCTTTAAAATGGATCGACAAATCGAGCTTTGGGCCAAAGGGAAAGAGGGAAATAGATTTACACTTATTAAAACCTATCGAATTTGCGCAATTTCGGGGGAAGTCGGTCCCAAGCGTAAGCAAGGCGATTTGCAAATACCAGAAGGCTTTTATCACCTAAATCGTTTCAACCCTGTAAGTAGATATCACCTCTCCCTCGGAATTAATTACCCCAATAAATCGGATCGGATTTTAGGGGGGCAAGCTAATTTGGGAGGAGATATTTTTATTCATGGTTCTTGTGTAACTGCCGGCTGCTTGCCCATTACCAACGAGCAAATAAAGGAGCTGTATATCTTTTGTGTGGAGGCCAGGAGCAATGGGCAAAGGAATATTCCGATAAGCATTTTTCCCTCAAGGCTAAGCGATTTAGAGTTCGAAATACTGAAACTCAATCACCAATCGGATTCTGAGAAAATAGGCTTATGGACAGACCTGAAACGAGGTTTTGATTTTTTTAATGAAACCAAACAGCTTCCCAAAGTGGCCTTTCTTCAAAATGGAAGGCATGCTCTTAGCAAGTGAATAGCAAGTCATTTAATTAGTATTTATCTATTTTCGAAATCATGAAGCTTCGTTTTTGGTTCCTGCTATTTTTTGGACTGCTCTTATTGAGTATCGCTGCCGTTGTCTTTTGGCCTCGTAACTATGGTGTACCTGAATTAGAGCCGCGCCGAAGCACCCAGTATTGGGATTTGAAAACTGGCTCGCGCATTGCTTACACCGCTATTCCCTCCAAAGGGGATACTATTAAAAGCCCCATCATTTACTTGCATGGTGGTCCCGGTGGGAAAATAACAGATGAGGCAATTTCAACCTTAAGCTCACTGGCGGAAAAGGGCCATCCCATCTATTTCTACGATCAAATTGGTAGTGGTTTTTCCGAGCGTTTAGAAGATATTTCGGAATACAGTGTGGCCCGCCATCGTAGGGATCTGGAGGCAATTGCCGAGCTCATTGATGCAGACCAGCTGATTTTAGTGGGGCATTCCTGGGGCTGCCTGCTGGCGATAAATTTTGCACAACATCATCCCACGAAAGTGGAGGCAATGATTTTAGATGGACCAGGGCCTATTCTTCCTATTGATGCAGAATTGGCGAATCAGGTTCCTCCCGATAGTTTGAACTTAAAAGCACCTGAAATCTCTAATCGTGAAGCAGGCAAGGAGGCCAAGAACTTACGCTCTCGATTAATGTGGCGCTGGGCCTATAGCTTCCATTCTAAACTAGCTTCAGACAAAGAAGCAGATGCCTATTTTGCTTTTCAGAATAGTCACTTAAGTAGATCTACTACTTGCCAAGACCCGGGGCCATCTGCTTTAAGCGCGGGCTATGGCTATTACAGTCATATTATGACCCTCCGAAGTTTTGATGTAGTAAAAGATCGGCGTCCAGCACTGGTGAATTTAAGTGCTCCCTGTTTAATTCTGCGCGGCGACTGCGATAATCAGGCTTGGGGCTTCACTCAAGAGTATTTGGATTTGATACCTAATTCGACCTTGCAAGTGATTCAAAATTCTGGACATGATATGCTTGGAGATCAGCCTAAAGCTTATTATAAAGCGGTAGCTGATTTTCTTTTGGATCCTTTATTGGCAAAAGGATTTTAAGGCTAATTTCCAACCGATTGATAGGTACATTCATCCCTAAAAAGAGCTTTAAAGGATAATGGCCTTTTATGATGCCGACTTTAAGGGAACAGATTAAGTGACTTGGTATTTCCCTAAATCCCTTTAAAAACGCTTACTTTCGGAGGTGCAATAAGGCGCCTCTTATATTTGGCTTTAATTATTGCATCTACCTAAAACCAAACTGAATAATCTATGGCCCGAAATTCACACCAAAGTGAAAAGCTGATTAAAGACTTTGAAAAGGAAAAAACCATTGAGGAATATGCCCAACAAATTGCTCCATTAAGCCACGAAGAAATTGCTGCTCTACCTAAGTTAAGATACAACCCGGAAGCTAGTGGCAGTGCTTTTCAAGAGCGTTTGTCTTACTTAAAGGAGCAGGGTATTGCAACAGAAAGTATTGCAGGTGAAAAGACTTTCCTAGAGCCAGAAAACTACCGCGGAAATATTGAGAACTTTATCGGCATGGCCCAAGTGCCAATCGGTTTAGCCGGACCAATAAATATCCGTGGTACAAAGGCCATGGGCGATTTCCATATCCCATTAGCCACCACCGAAGGCGCCCTAGTGGCTTCTTATAATAGAGGTATGAAGGCCACCCGTCAGAGCGGAGGAATTACTACCGTATGTTTAAGTGAAGGCGTACAACGTTGCCCCCTCTTTAAATTCAATACCATTGGCGAGGTGGGCATTTTTGTAAAGTGGACCCAAAAGCAACAGTCGGTATTCGCCGATATTGTTTCTAAAACCAGCCGCTTTGCTAAACTGCAAGAGGTGGCCCCAACGATTGAGGGCAACAGTGTAATCATGACCTTCGAGTATACTACCGGCGATGCTGCGGGTCAGAATATGGTGACCATTTGTACCGATCAAATTTGTCAATACATCCTCGAACACGTTCCTGTAAAGCCACAAGAGTGGGTAATTGAAAGTAATTTCTCGGGCGATAAAAAAGCTACCGCGGTTTCATTCGGAAATGTGCGTGGAAAAAAGGTGAGTGCGGAAGTGGTTATTCCTAAAAATATCTGTGAAGAGACCTTGAAGTCCAGCCCACAATTAATCTCCAATTATTGGCAATCTTCCACTTTAGCGGCTATTCAAAGTGGTTCTATTGGAGCACAAGGTCATATCGCGAATGGCCTCACTGCAATTTTTTTAGCCTGTGGGCAAGATGTAGCTTGTATCTCCGAATCTTCGATTGGGGTAACCCGAATGCAGGTTAATAGCGAAGGAGATCTATATGTATCCGTTACCATTCCATCATTAATAGTTGGCACCGTGGGCGGAGGCACCGGACTACCCACCCAAAAGGAATGCCTGCAAATGCTCGGTTGTAAGGGCGAGGGTGCTGCTCGCAAGTTTGCCGAAATATGTTGCGCGGTGGCCCTTAGTGGCGAGCTTTCTATTGCCGCGGCGATGTCTGCTAACCATTTTACCAATGCCCATAAAAACCTGGGAAGAAAGGCCCAATCTTAATGAGCGCTGAAGATAAAAGCTTCCTTAAGCGTTTTTGGATTTACCAAAAGGAGCGATTTCCATTTTTGGCTCATGGCCTGATGATTGGCGCTTTTACCTTTTCGGCGGTTTCCTATTCCCGAATCTGTCGAGGGGTGGAAGGTTTTATCAATTGGTCCGATTTTGTAATTGGCATCTTCGCTACCGTCACGCTTTTTTTTCTGGTTCGAATATTTGATGAGTTTAAAGATCGGGAGGATGATGCACGATATCGCCAATACCTGCCCGTGCCCCGCGGCTTAATTAGCCTAAAGGAACTAAAATATGTCGGCCTGTTTGTCGGCTTAATTCAAATAGCGACCATCCTTATTTTTCAAGTTGAAATGATCTGGCTTTACTTGATGGTATTGGCCTATCTGCTTTTAATGGGTTTTGAGTTTTTTGTACCCAAGTGGTTAAAGGCGCATCATCTAGTTTACATCACTTCCCACATGTTTATTATTCCGCTTATTGATGTCTACGCCAGTGGATTAGATTGGCGATTAGAAGGATCGGAACCGCATTGGGGACTAGCCTGGTTTTTCGCAGTTTCCTATATGAATGGCCTAGTGCTGGAATTCGGACGAAAAATTAGAACTCCCGAAACTGAAGAGGAAGGAGTGACTTCTTATACTGGATTATATGGTGCCAAAGGTGGGGTTATCGCTTGGCTGGCCCTGATGTTTTGCACTATGCTTTTGGCCATGGGCGCAGCCTGGTATGCCAATTATAGCAATGTGGCCTATTTGGTTTTCGGCGCTTTCTTTCTTTTATGTGCCCTTCCGGGGATGGTATTTCTGCGACGGGTTTCCATCCGCGGAAGCAAACAAATTGAATACGCCTCGGCCCTATGGACGGCTCTTATGTATCTCGCTTTAGGTGGGGTGCCAATGCTAATCTCCTTTTGGTCATGACTTTAGTTTATTGCACCGATAAGAAACCAAATAAAGAGGGAATTGGCGGCAAAGCTAAGAACCTTTTTGAGCTGCAATCCTTAGGAGCAAAAGTTCCTAAATGGCTGGTAATACCTGTGCAATTTTCTTCCAAAGATTCCTGGCAAGACTTAAAATTGAAATCAGAGCAAGTTCAAGCGATAGCTGATTTTTTTGGCTCAGATTTTAATAAGAAGAGTTTCGCGGTGCGCTCATCTGCCATTGATGAGGATGGCGAGCAATTCTCCTTTGCCGGCCAGTTTGAATCTTATTTGCACGTATCGGCTAGCAATCTTGAAGAAGCCGTAATTAAGGTTTGGCAGTCAGCAAGCAGCGATCGAGTTTTAAAGTACCGGCAAGAAAATAACTTGCCCCTGCAATTTGGTATTGCAGTTATTATCCAAGAAATGGTACCGGCTGAGGTTTCGGGGGTGGCTTTTGGAGCAGATCCTCGGACTGGTGATCGATCCACCAAAGTGATTTCTGCCCTGTATGGTCTAGGAGAAGGTTTAGTATCAGGCGATTTGGATGCTGATAATTACTATGTCTCTGCTGATGGTACAAAAGTGGAAATAGCTCAGAAGGAATTTCAATATGTAAAGAATTCCAATGGTGATGGCCTTCAAAAGGTAGCGGTGCCCAATGAACAGCAAGAGCAAGCCTGCTTATCGGCAGCAATGCAAAAGGAAATTGCCAGTTTACTCGAAAGCTTAGAAGACCATTTCGGTGGGGCCCAGGATATTGAGTTTGCGGTTTATAATGGTGAACTGCATTTATTGCAATGTCGGCCCATTACTAGCTTAGAAAATAAAGGTGAATATATATTATGGGATAATAGCAATATCATTGAGTCCTATCCTGGTATTACCACTCCACTTACTTTCAGCTTTATCCTCAAGATGTACGATCAGGTTTATCGACAGTTTGTGCAATTAATGGGCGTGAAAGAAGAGGAGGTAAATCGCCATGCTGCAGTTTTTGCCAATACCTTAGGTCTGGTGCGCGGCCGAGTATATTACAACCTCCTTAATTGGTATAAAATGTTGGCCATGCTCCCCGGTTACTCCATAAATGCCGAAAACATGGAGCGCATGATGGGGGTAAAGGAACGCTTTGAACTGGGTTCCGAGTTTAGAATGAGCAAGGGCTTGGCTCGTTTCCGAATCTTTACCATGGTTCTGAAAATGTTGATTATTCAACTGCAATTACCCAAGCGGAGAATAAAGTTTATTGCTCACCTTAATAGGGTAATGGGGCAATATCAAAAGCTTAATTTTAATCAGCTTTCCGCCCATCAGATTATTAAGCATTATCAAAACTTTGAGCAGTCCTTATTGCTAAAGTGGAAGGCGCCGCTTATTAACGATTTCTTCGCGATGATCTGGTTTGGAATGCTCGAAAAGCAAAGTAAAAAGTACTGTCCTGAGGAAAGCAATTTGCACAATGATTTACTATGCGGAAGTCAGGATATAATCTC
Organism: uncultured Flavobacteriales bacterium; assembly: GCA_950073045.1. GTDB lineage: Bacteria > Bacteroidota > Bacteroidia > Flavobacteriales > Schleiferiaceae > Croceimicrobium. Next base: position 8,349 of record CATMQD010000100.1, read on the forward strand.
GGTAGAACCTATACATCGCAGCATGGACCTTGCTCGTGCTATTGCAGAAGAGCCTGATCTAAAAGTATTGTTTGAAGGAAAGGATCCTCAGGAGATTTGGCGATTATTGGAGCAAGGTGCGTATCCTCAATTGAAAGCAGGAATAGACTCCTACATTGAAAAATTTGGCGACCGTTGCGTGGGTGAGTTGAAACTAGAAAGTCGATCTTATACCCAGTACCCTCATCTTTTTATAAAAGTTTTAAAATCCTATGTACAGCAAGGCGTGAGCGCTCCGCATGGTAAGCTGGGAATTGAAGATGAAATTCGAGAAGGTGCAGAACTAAAGATCGACCAAGCGCTAAATGCTAGGCCCTTAAGAAGATGGTGGTTTAAAATAGTGCTGAAAATGACTCGCGACCTGGTGAGCAACCGTGAAAATTTACGCTTCGAACGCACCCGTGGCTTTGGTATGGTGCGCAATATGTTTAACGCTTTAGGTGAACAATGGCATCAGGCGGGCACCTTAAAAGAGCCACGCGATATATTTTACCTGCAATTGGAAGAAATCCTTGCTTCTAGTAATGGCGAATTAGCCCCAGAGTATAAGTCTATTATTGAGGAGCGAAAAGTGGAGTTTGAAGGATACCATCGGCAAAAGCCACCCCAAGAGCGCTTTTTTACTTACGGTTACGATTTTAAGGATCAGTATATTTATAGCACCGAAAAACTGGAAGCAGCGGAGGAAGATCTTAAAGGAATAGGTTGCTGTCCGGGTAGGGTGCAGGCTAAGGTGCGCATTGTGCTAGACCCACATTCGATTGATTCCCTAAACGGAGATATTTTGGTTACCTCAAGTACCGATCCTGGCTGGGTTACTCTATTTCCTACCGCATCGGCCATTATTGTTGAAAGAGGCAGCTTGTTAAGTCATTCCGCTATCGTTTCTAGAGAAATGGGTATTCCTTGCATTGTAAGCGTAAAGGGATTGTTGCGCACTTTAGAAGATGGCGAGGAAGTGCTGATGGACGGCAGCACTGGTCAGATTAAACGATTGAAGGATGAGTGAGCAGCTTAAAAATGTTCGCCACGATTACATCCGTTATGCCAATTGTTGGGAAGATGCGGATATGTTGCTCAAAGGCTTGGATATTAAGTCCGGAGATCGGGTTTTTTCAATTGCCTCGGCTGGAGATAACAGTTTTTCATTGCTCTGTGGTGACCCTGAATTAGTGGTGGCTGTGGATATCAATCCCATCCAACTAAAATTAGTGGAGCTTAAGGTAGCGGCCTTTCAAAGCTTGGACTATCCTGAGTTTCTCCAATTTTTAGGTTTTAGGAAATGCAGAAATCGAAGCCAACTTTTTAAGCAGGTAGAAGGCTTGCTCTCTAAAGAAGCCTTAAACTTTTGGCGCTCAAGGCAGATGGAGATTGAGGCCGGAATTATTAGTCAGGGTAAATTTGAAAATTACTTTGGAACTTTTAGGAAATACCTACTTCCCCTGATCCATACCAAGCGAAGAGTAGGGCAGTTATTTAGTTTAAAAAGTGCGGAGGAACAAGCGCAGTTTTGTGATTCCATCTGGTTTAACCGCCGCTGGAAGGGACTATTTCGTTTGTTTTTCAGTCGTTGGGTAATGGGCAGATTGGGCCGTGATCCCAAGTTTTTAAATGAGGTGAAGATTCCCGTATCCACCTTTATTCTCAATCAGGCACACCGACATTTGAGCTCAGTGCATTGCCAGTCTAATTATTTTTTGCATTTCATTTTGAAAGGCTATTTCGGAAAGGACTTACCGCATTATGCGCGGCCCGAAAACTTTGAATTAATCAAATCTAGGCTCGACCGATTAAAGCTCTTTTCAGGCTTAGCCGAAGAAGCATTGGCAAAATATCCCAAGCTTAATAAATTTAATCTCTCCAATATTTTTGAATATATGGATGAGTCACTATTTAATATCGTTACTAATCAGCTTATAAGCGGGTCCGGGCCACAGGCGCGATTTGCCTATTGGAACTTAATGGTGCCGCGTAAAATGTCAGCCCATCAGCCCCAGCTTAAGCCAGACGCAGAATACGGTAAATACCTCCCAGAGGATTGCGGCTTTTTTTATCGCGATTTTAATGTAGATTTCCACCTTGACTGATAGTGTGCTCCATACCCTTTATCTGGCGATAGCCTATATAATCCTCTTTGCTAGTGCGGAGTTGATGTACCATAAACTGCAGTTTAAAGCAGAGGTGACCCGAAAATATGTGCACGTTTTAACGGGAATATTATCCATGACCTTCCCGGTTTTAATTAAAAATCACTGGTTGGTGCTTTTCCTTTGTGCAAGCTTTTTAGTGATTTTACTTTCTACCATGAACAGTTCTTGGTTGCGCTCTATTCATGGTGTTAAGCGAAAAACAAAGGGGAGCATTCTCTACCCCATAATTGTGTATGGATGTTATTTGGCCTACGATCATTTTGGAGCCATGATTTTCTATTATACCCCCATTTTGGTTCTAGCTATTAGCGATCCTTTAGCAGCATTGGTAGGCAAGTCTTTTCCTAAGGGAGCCTATGAAATATTCGGATTGCAAAAAACCTTAAGCGGCTCTTCAGCCTTCTTTTTAAGTGCCCTTTTACTTTGTTTAGGCCTCTTTACTTTTTTGGGAGAATTGACTTTTCTCCCTGCCTTTTATATAGCACTCAGCACCGCATTTTTATGCACCATTGCCGAGGCTATTAGTCACCATGGCTACGATAACTTTAGTATCCCGGCGGCGGCCTTGCTGGTTTTAACGGCCTTTGCCCATTATTCTCTTTTTATATGAGCGCCTTTCGGCTGAAGCGATTCCTGCTAGAAGATTCGGATTTGAAAGAATTTGAAGCTTTGGTGCAAGCATTGTATCCAGCGGATAGCCCGCGGTTAAAGCTTGGTCATGATCCCAGTCCACAACATTTGGAGGGCCTTTATCTGCTCTTTAAAGAGGATATTCCAGTAGGGCGTTTTGCCTTTTATGAGAATCCACTTTTACGATTAAATTATGAACCAGTTGCTTGTATTGGGAGCTACGAATGTGTAGATGACCTCGAGGTGTCGCAGGAGTTATTGGCGAG
>CATMQD010000101.1 GCA_950073045.1 uncultured Flavobacteriales bacterium
GCATCCCCGAAAGATCCTCACTATATTTAACAATGAAATACTAGTCTAAAACGGTCAACTCTAATCAGGCAAGTTCAACTTGAAGCAGGGAAATAATTTTTGAGTTTATTAAAGAATTAAGAGCTTGGCTCACTACGAAGGAACAGTTGAAATACTAGTACAAAACAAATCCGTTCATCCTCTTTTCTGTGTTCCGCTTTTAAGCGCAAAGGCCTAATTAGTAAAGCGGAGGAGAGCCCCACTTTACCGAAAATCCCCTTGTTAGCAAATACCAATATCTCAGCAGAATCAAGTCTAAAAGTGAGTGTAACGAACGTACTAAATACTAAAAGCGAGCATCGCGAGCGCACTAGCTACTGATTGCGAACGCAGTGAGCGTTCTAACTTGAAGATGCCTTTTCAAAAACAGGAGGTGTAATTGCCGAAAGGGTGCTCTGCATTAAGCGCGACCATAATTTCTTAGTGGTGTTTAACTGCACTAGTTTACCAGGAGAGGGACTAGGAAAGTATTTCAATTTGGCCATTTCAGGTTTTTCCTCGCCCGCAATAAGAGCCTTCATTACAAAGCGAGCACAATTACTTCCTTCTAAATGGAATGGACCATAAACCTTCGGGCCGTCCTTTATTTCAGATTCAATTTTACTGCGACAAGCCGCGTGATTAACAGGGTAAGAGTGATACTCTAAACGTTTATAATCTTCTAAATATGGAAAATCCTGAATCTCCTGTAAAAGACTATTTAAATTCAAAGGTTTACCATAACGATCAAATCGAACTCTTTCCTCTAATTCTAATTCTGGGAAGTCCTGGGCATTACGTACAATCGCCAGATCTTTTGCCTCACCATAGCGGCCACAATCAAAGTACTCCGCTTTTCCATTCTCACGATTAACTAGCATTAAAGCCGCATGTCCAACGGGAGAAGCCCCATCTTTCGAAAAGCCAATGTTTTCCAATAAACCATCATACCAAGCACCAGAGTTCCGGCACCAAGCATCTGGCCAAGCTAAAGCAACTAATAATCCATCTTCCGTATGACTGTCTTCGCGTTCCAAATTGAATAATTTTCTAGGTTCTGACGAGGATTAGCCCTCATCCTTACATACGGGCATATTGCTAAATTGGATTTCTGTAATTTTGATTCAATGCTTCTACGTAGCCTATTTTTACTGCTAATTCCCTGTAGCTTAATTGCTCAATTACCTCATGACATTACCTTAATGTGCCGGTTTTTTCAGCGGAAAGGGATCGGGCAAACCTTAGCTTAGTTCAAGAAGAATTGGCTTATCCCTGCTCGGATGTGCCAGAGCAATATCAAGTCCCTTATAGTTTGGCACATTTAAAGCTGGGGCTATGGAGAAGCCCGAAAATGTCCTTTCGCTTAGGGACTTATAATCAAGCGGTGCAGGTGATACCGCAATGGGAAAAGGGTGGCTGGAACCACTTTTTAATTAAAGTAGATTCTAGCGCTAATGGTGGCTTAGAGTCTTTAAGCTACAATGCACAAATAGCTGCCTTTGCTTTAGCCCTTGAGGAGATAGAAGAAATTAGAAAGCTGAGCTTTTTAAAGACCTGGACCTACAAGCAAGGCTGGTGGTCCGATCAAGAGCTGTCAACATTTAGACGCAAAATAGAAAGGGGGCTCATTGACGCTAATTTGGGCTATCAGCTCCTTAGCTGGAAAAAAGAGAACCAAAGTTCCGTATCGGGTTTAAGCCCAGCCCAAATAGAAAAGGAATTGAAAATCAGAATACAGTTTCAGGAGAGTTATAATCCCTTATCGTCTGGTGATGAACAGTCTTGGTACCACCCTTATACCTCCAATAAAATAGTGCGGGCAAAGATTTTAGATAGCAGCTTGATTGCCCGCCACCATATACGATTAGGAGCGGTGGTGGCTAAAGATACCGTGGATTTAGTTATTCCCGATTCAGTCTTATGCAACGAGGAATGGGCTCCAGACTCGAGCTACTGGTTGCATCTTTATAGAAAAGGTAATCGTCACAAGTGGGGAGAATTCGGAAAGCCTCGTGCTTCAACTATCATTATTTATGGTGGTCGTCCCATGGACTGCTACCTTCGGTTTTCCCATGCAATGGCGAAAGTTAAATTGGAAACCATAGAAATATGTCCTCGGGAGGGTCGCGAATTATGGTTGGTTCAAGAACGTTTTACCAAGGCCAGTATTCCTGAATCTCGTTTGTCTCGGGCACTGGCTGTGTTTTTAGAATCCGATAGTCTTCGGAAATCCATCAACTTAAAGCTAGATGAGGTTTTATACTTTCAAATTGACGCTTCTGAAAAAGCACTATATGGACTAAACACCATTTCTAATCGGCGATTTAAACTCGTGAACTCAGAGCAGCCTTGCGACTCCTGTTTTCAGATTAAGTGGGAACTGCAAACCAAGAATCATCACCTCGACTCATTTAGTTTTACCCTGCATTCACATCAAGGGCCTAGTAGAGTGGAGGGTCTAGTTGGGTGTCCTCCATTGGAGAAAGCTAGATTACTCCTTATTCTTCCTTTTTGGTAATAGCCATTTTCTTCAGACTATAAACCTCCCGCGACTTATCACGATCTTCTCGGTTTTTAATCTTAAGGTAGCCATAGCTAATAAGATAATTCTGGTACCAACTATCGGTCGTAACCTTAGCGTTATAGCGAACCCTTTCATCTTTGTTTTCTACTAAAGGCATGGTATCCGATTTATAGGTTACCTCGCCATTATAGTTAAAGGTGCGTTCGCTCATGCTTTTATTAATTTGATACACAAAGTTTATATAGTCCTCATTGTAGTCGATATTTAAAAACCGCTTTACACGTAAAGGCTTATGGTAGGGTACAACTGGGAAGTTCCTGTCCCATACCTTTTGATAATTAGAATCGAGGCGCATTACCAGTCCTTGGGTGGTTTGAAAACCATCGAACACTTGTTGATTTGTGTAGTTACCACTTGCATCAAGAACTGTGGTGTTTGTATATGTTATATTAAAAACTTCAGCGACCCATAAAAAACCACCATCTGGTAAGCGCTTTACGGGGTGAGAAACGGTTAATAAGGGCATGTCCAATTCTTCATTTTTTTCCCTAGCCTTTCGCTTGGCACGCCTAGTAAAATATCCTAATAGACCGCTGGTGTCTCGCGCTAAGCTGTCAAAATCGGCTCCATAACTATAACGTGCCTTTACGGAGTAGCCACTACGGTTAATCTCCCCAGCAAAAATGCCAAGTTGTGAATATTCTTGGCCATAGGTGCCTATCAAGGTGAATTTCTGAGGGTCTTGGTGATCTAATATAGTTAGTTGGTGCACAAATGGTATTTCCTTAGTAGAGAGGTCAAACTCATCCACAATCCCATCTGGGTGAACCATGTATAAGCGGTTTACATAAAGGCCGCGCTTTATGCGAATGGTGGCCCTTAGGAATAAGGCATCCGTTTGTCCGTAATCACTTTGCGGAAAGTAAAGTTTATCAATTTCTAGATACTTCAATTTCACATTCGAAGGTCTAAATGGCCGTCTGTGCCACTGTTTTTCTTCTAAATTGTAGTAGGCCAAACTTATCCCATCGTCGTTGCGCTCCGCCATGTACAAGGTGCCATCATAATACTGTGCACTTAGATATTCATTATCTTCTTGAGCGGCGTAGTTTATGGTAATCGTATCCTGGCTAAATGGATCGTAAATTATATAGCGTAGATATTCATCGCCATCCTTAAGTTGAAAGTGAAACTGATTGTTAATGAACTGCCTTTTAGGATAATCGTAGTCTTCAGTATTCATTTTGAAACTATGCTCCGATACAAATTTCAAGTTTGTATCATATCGCATTACACGCACGCGTATATAATCGTCGCGCGATTCTTCCTGAACGGCTAATTGGAGAATTCCTTTTTCGCCAACAGGTTTAAAATAGGTGCTATCGAACTCATCCTCATAAGGGAGTTCAATACTTTTTACCACTTGTAATTGAGCGAGAAGGCTGCCGCTGCATAGCAGTGCCAAGAGTGCGAGGCGAAGTTTAAGCATGGTTAAGAATTTGACAGCGAATTAAAGCTTTTTTAGTTTTTAATGCAATTCTTGCAGGTGCTCAAAGGATTTTAGCCAAGGGGTATTCCACATATTTTCTAATATTTGCCCTCGCTTTGCTGGAGAATGGGAATCAAAAAAGTCGTCTACATCATTATAGGAGGTATCCTAGCCTCTTTGTATATCCTTAATTTTAGTCTTTGGTTCTGGCCTGAGTTTAATTCCGATCATGCCATTCATATCTTGATGGCTGAGCATTTTGACTACCGTAAGGATTGGTATTATTGGGGGCAAAATCGATTAGGGAGCTTTTTGCCCTTTCTGGCTAGTCTACTAGTTCACCTTGGCCTAGACGCATTTAATGCCTACGGAATTGTACAACTTTTGGTAATTGCGGGCTGCCTGTGGTTTTTATTCCGTTTGATTAAAGAGCCAATTTGGTTTCTAGTTGCAGCGGCCTTATTACTATTTCCCATTTACCCTTACTGGATGCAATTAGCACCTGGTCACCCTTATTTGGCGCAGTTCTTTTTTATTCTAGCCGCTTTCTATTTGTTTTTCATAGAAAGTGTTTCCCAAAAGTTGAAATATGCTTTAGGCCCTTTAATGCTGGCCCTGGCAATCTGGTCTTCAGAACTCAGTGTGGCAGCCCTTATCGCTATGGGACTAGTGAATTTTAAAACACTAATCGGGGATTTAAAAAAGAATTGGTACTGGTTTTTGGCTTCGAGTGCCATTGGGCTGAAGTTGTTATTGGAGTTTAAAGCGCATGCGGTTAGGGATGAAAGATATGCGGAACTGCTTACCGACTTCCCAAGCTTTATGCAATCCCTCAGCACTCAGTGGGAGCAATTTCAATCTCTAATACTATTTGATGGCAATAAACCGCTAAATGGTGGCTTGGCTCTTTTTATGATTACTCTAGCCATATTCGGTCTGGTTTATGCCATTCTTTACAAGAAAAAACCGAGTTTTTTAAGCTTAACGCTGATGGGTACCGCAGTACTTAGCTTCATTCTAATTCACGCATCAGCTTGGAATGATGAAATGGGCATGCCGCATCGCTATTTTACCATGCCCTACTTCTTTGGCTTCTTATCCTTGATTTTACTATTGAGAGACCTTTTTCCAAAGCCAGTCCTCAAGTACCCAATAGGAGTAGTTATGATCTCCCTTTTGCTTTATGCTTCAATCACTTTCAATCATCAATTTGAAACGGGAGCCATTAACCGCATCCGCGCCGAAGAAGCCCGAACTTTATTAAAAAAGGTATTTGCCGAAAACCCACAGGTGGAAGGCTTAAGTGTGATTGGCTCCTATTGGAATAGTCATTTACCCGACGCGCTTTCCACGAAAGTTAATGGCATTCCTTTTAAAGGTGAGCATTTACGCGAGATGAGCTTAATTGAGAAGGCCGATCAAAACGATTACTTTCTGCTTATTCGTAATAATTGGTTGCCAGAGTTTCCACTTTATATTCAGGAGCGTGACTGGCTCCTTAAGCGCATCGGTGAGCCAGATGATGAGTTCGGAATCTACTCCTGCCTCTACCAAAAGGTAGAAAAATACGGGGAGGATGCCTATTAGCTATTGGAGTGGCTATTAAAAAGGACTTTTAGGGAATTAAAAATGCCGAATACAGCCATTAATTTTTAGTGATAGAGTAATTCCTAGAGAATGACATGTAAGGGCAAAAAATCTTATGCCTTTGATCTAGCATGTCATTTCAGAAAAGAAAGCGTAAAGAGGCTTAAAACCGCTCATTCCATTTTACTGGTCAAAATCAGTCGCTTTTCAGCGAGATAATGGACCTCTTTAAGCGGGTTTCCCGAAAAACATCAGTATGTTTTCATTAAAAGATGCGGACGTTTTGGTTCAAACATCAGCATGTTCAGCTCAAAACGTCCTGATGTTTTAAGAAAATCCTCCCCTTTCTTAGTCAAGACCATCAGATGAAATAAGATTAAAGCTATTTATACCGAAATTAAAACAAGGTGTTTTTTAAGCTAATAATCTGGATAAACTGAAATTAAAAATCTTAGCTATTGGATGACAATCCGTTCTTGGAGACTTTGACCATTGGCAAATTCAATGCTCAAAATGTAGAGGCCACTTTCTTCTTGTAAATCAAGTTCCTTGGCCGATCCATATTGCGCTAAAATCTTACCGCTCAAATCCATTAGGCTAATAGTTGCAATTTGTTCTTCTGTTTCTAGAAATAGCTTACCATTACTGGGATTAGGGTAAACTTTAAGTTGAGGGACTGTCTTTTCTTCAAGACTAATGTTCGACCAAAAGTCGCAAGCACTTCCCTGGCGATTAATAGAAATTTGATTATCGCTAAAGCAGCGCACACTGTGCGTACTTAATTGAGCAACTTTAAATACCGAGCCATTGCATAAATTCGGACTTGCCTCAAATAGACTAGTATAAGCTAAACTTCCTAACTTGGGATAAACACGGTAATGTAGATAGGAGGAAGAGCTGATTTGATAGGTATTCTGACCATTAATCATAATGCTGTCCTGCGGCATGCTGAGGTCCATATAATCTAGAATAACTCCATCGATAGTATCCTGCCCAATGGCTATCACGGTGGCAATAGGTTCATCTGGGCAGCCAAAAGAAGTGTCGCGCGGAGCGAATTGCCAGCTATCGCCTACCTGTGCATTAAGATCATAAAGTAAATAGGGTGCACCGTTTAGCAAGCGGAAAACCGAATCGTTGCGTGTAGCTAAATAAATACTGGGCCAGGTTACCGCGGTGTCTTGCTGAATATCATTGGGGCCAGGACCGTTGCGGATTTGTCTTTTACCACTCACAGCAAACTTTAGCCAAGTCATATTATGCATAGTAGTATCTCCAACATGGCTTACCTTTTTGAAACCATTATAACCAAAGGCACTATAGTCGAAGTACCAAGTAGCATTTTCGCCAAAGGAAGCCTGACTAAAGCCGAATAGGGGGAGGAAAAGTAGGAGCAGTAATTTTTTAATCATAGCGGAGGTTTTAGCTAATATAAAGAAAACGAGGTGTGATTAGCGTAGGTTGGCCAAGATCTTCATTTAGGATTGCTATGCCGTTGTTGTGCTATTTAGCTGACAATGAAGCTGCTTAGTAAGTGATCTGAATTATTAGGTTAATAAAGCCTTGAAAGTCAGTATCTATGATTTATTAATTGTTAATTTAACACAGCCTATTATTCTTAACCCCAATTAATGAGATTCTTACGACTATTCATCGGTCATCGGATGGATCAAAACTTTGATTCCATAGAGATGCATCGGGCCATCGCTTTAAATGGAGTTTGCATTGGCTCTATTATAATGGCCTTTTTGTACTCGATTGTTGCGGTAACCTTTAAATGGCCAGCTTTTACCCTCTTAATGGTTTCGGTTATTGTGGTTTTAGTCTCTATTCCGGTGGTGCTTAATCGCATAGGGCGATTTAAAGAGGCGACCATGAGTTATATTCTGATAGCCCTCCTAATAGTTTTCCCACTCCCGATCTTATTTGGCACTCAATACCATTTTCAACTCTTTTTTATTGGCGGATTAGCCTTGCCCTTTGTACTGCTAGATCCCGAAAGGGGCACGATGAGAGTAGGACTATCACTGGCTTTTTTTATTGGATGGTTATTAAGTGATGGTCTTTTGGCGACCAAGGATGGTTTAGTACCGATTTCGGTTCGCAGTGAGCGTTTAGTAATCCTAATGAATTATGTGCTAACCTTTGCACACGTTGGCATTGGTACCTATCTATACACCTTCCAGTCATACAGTTACCGCAAGCTAATTGATAAGCAGTATGCTGATTTAAAACAGGTCAATGATCAATTGGAGAAATTCTCCTACACCGTTTCTCACGATTTAAAAGGACCGATATCGAATATTAAATCCCTTTCTACAATTATCTCGGAGGAGCTAAGAGAAAGGGAGGACGAAACCAAGGGCTTGCAAGGATTAGTGGATCTGATTGAGAAGAGTTGTGATGACTCCATGACCTTTATTCGCGGAATTTTAGACTACTCCAAGGCGGTTAATTTTGAGGATTTATACACTGCTTTTAAGCTTAGCGACATAGCAGAAAGGCTCAAACGTCGTTACCACCAGATTGAAAAGTTAGAAATAGATATCGATCCGGATGTGCCAGACCTCTACGGGAGTGAAGTTCATTTAGAGCAGGTAATTCAAAACCTGGTGGATAATGGCATAAAGTATAATGATAAGCCTCTCGATCAGAAATATATAGGCATTAAAGCAGAAAGGGTAAATAGTAAGCTCCTTAAAATTACCGTTTCAGATAATGGTCCAGGAATTCCTAAATCAAATCTCAAATCCATCTTTAATCTCTTTGAAAAATCACAAGCCCGTAACAAAGAGAGTAGTGGTATCGGCTTAGCAATAGTAAAAGGCATCCTTGAAAAGAACGGCGCCGAAATTTGGGTAGATTCTAAACTAAGAGAAGGAAGTAGCTTCAGTTTTAACTGGAAAATTAGAGCCACTGCTTAGTTTATTTTCAAGACGTGAGATCTGAGATTTGAGAAGTGAGACTTGAAGCAGGGGTAATTATATCGAGTTTGGAAAAGAACCTAGAGCTTAGAACCTAGAACTTAGAGCTCCAACATGCTGAATATATGCTACTTGAGCTGAAATTCTTAGAGGCAAGGAATGCAAAGTCCTGGGGCGTGTTTAGTACAGAGGAACAGGTGAAATACTAGTACATAACAAATCCGTTCATCCTTTTTTCTGTGTTCAATTTTAAACGGCGAAAGGGAGAGTGTTTGCACAGTCAATACTTTAGCAAAGGGTCTCAGGGGCCACAGAGCCCCGCCATACCAAAAATCTTACCTATTATCAGGGATTAATATCCCAGCAGAATTAAGTTTAAAAGCGAACACCGTGAGCGATCTTAAAATTTAAGCCACAGCCTTAATTCTAGCATAAAGACCAACACTTAGCACATATAAACCACCGATAAACCAAAACCCGGGGTCGCTAAAGAAGCTCAGGTGGTTACCTCCGGCGGGAATGATAAACAAGGGAACGGTAATGCTCGCATCCCATATAATGGTTAAAGCAAACATTATTGCGCCAATTAAAAAGCTGGGTCCTTTGGCATTCGCTAGATAGAATCGAGCCCCAATTATGGAAGCCGGAATAATGAAAATAGTGAGTACAATATTGGCTTGAAGCTCTGCATTCTCTAAGAAGGGTAAATAATAAGAGCTTATAAAAGCGGCAATGCCAATTAAATAGGTGATTAAGCTAGCACCGATGATACGGGGGAAGTTTATGGTTTTCATACATGATATTTTTTAGTTCCAGTTAAAGCCAAGGATGAACATATGCGCACTACCACGGCGAAATCCATCATTAGCGATCTTTGATTCACCATAGAAATAGCGATACTGTAAATCGAGTTTGAAGCGCCCCTTCTCATAAATTTCGTAGCCGGTAGCGGCACTGAGGGCTGGAGCACCAAAGTAAAATTCGGCCTGGCTAGGATCTTCTACGGTATAAAAGGCGGCGGCATCAAAGGTGAGGCCCGCCCCGGCCAATAGCCACCAGTCGTCGGATACCCAATACTGTCCGGCTAATAAAATCCCTTCAAATCCCCGATCTTTTTCTTGGTACTCATAATTTGCTCCAGGCAGAAGTACCATCAGCGCCAAGCGATGGTTAAGCTTATAGCCAATTTTAATATTAGGAAGAGAAAGGGCTAAACTGTTTTCAATACTGTCGTTGGTGTTGAGCTCTAGGGTGCCCATGCCAATGCCTAGCCCGAAGATTAAGCGCCGCTCCGTGTCTGTGGAGGGACTTTCTGTTTGTCCGAAGACCAATTGACTGCTAAATAGCAGAATTAATACTACCAATTTTTTCATGTCTTAGCGTGTAAATTATTTTGCTCTTCTTGGATTGAGCGAGGCAAAAGTCCGCTAAGACTCAAAGGCCAATTTGTTGTAGAAGGATTTTGATTTGTTCCAAAAGCTTTCCCAAGATCAGCGAAAGCGGAAATTTAAAAGCCTTAGGACCTATTCTTTATCCCTTTCAATATTCACCTTAAAACCGGAAGCCTTGTAGTTAGGAGGAATATACTGCGGTGGAATGGTAAGCACATTGCCATCGCGGGCCGCGCGATAGTGAGGTGACAGAATTTCGATGCCCGCCTCATTAAAGCCATCCTGAATATTACTATGAATCTCCGAGTAGATTTTAGCCGCACCTTTTGCTTGATGGGTATAGGCATTAAGCTGATAGCTTACGTAGAAGTCATCGAGACTGGTTTGTAAAACGAAAGGTGCAGGATCGGCCTCAATATGCTCCGCTTTAAGCGCGGCAGCGATTAAAATTTCATGCACTTGAGGCCAAGGAACATCATAACCAATGGTAACCGTGGTGTTTAAAATGAGGCCCAATTCATTTGCACTGGAACTGTAGTTGATGGTGCTGCCATTTAAAATGGAGCTGTTAGGTATGGTAACGTCCTCGTTTTTAATGGTCCGCAGGCGAGTAACCAGCATGGTCTTTTCTATTACATCTCCAGAGGTATCTCCGATTTTTACGCGATCGCCAATTTTAAAAGCCCGCATATAGGTAATTACTAGTCCGGCAATAATATTGCTGATGGCCGAAGAAGAGCCTAATGAGATCAGTAAGCCCAAAAACACACTTACCCCCCGAAAAACAGGGGAATCGCTACCGGGTAAATAGGGGAAGATGATGATAAAGGCAAAAGCGTAAATAATAATTTTAAGCAAATTGAATGTCGGCGCCGCCCAATCGGGATAAAAGCCAGGTAGTTCTAATTTGCCTTCGGCCACTTCCGTAGATAAGAATTTAAGGAAGCGCACGAAGTATCGTGTCAGAAGCGCAATTAGTATAATAGTGATGAGCTCTGGGAAATAACTTATGATGGCCAGTCCGAAAGACTTTAAGGGATCGAGCACATAATTGATAAGAGTTGTTGCAATGCCTGCGGTAGTAGGGAAAATGCTAAAAAGCACCGGTAAGGCCAGATAGAGCACCAGTAAAATGAGGAGCCACTTTAATAGATTGAGTAATCCTGCAATAAGCTGCTCCTCCCGATCTTCAGAGAGCACCTCATAATCTTTAATCTTTAGACCATTAATAAAGGGCTCTCCCTTTTTGAGGCACCATTCTACAAAAGTGCTAAAGCGACGATTTAAAAAGCGAATCCCAAAAAAGAAGGAGGTAATAACCAAGATTAGCAGGCCGATCCTTTTTAGAGTAGACCAAAGGCCCGTACGTTTTTTATAATTATCAATGCTATTCTGAATCGCTTCTAGGT
>CATMQD010000102.1 GCA_950073045.1 uncultured Flavobacteriales bacterium
GGTTTCATCGCTAGCAATTTAATCTCCGAAAGGATAAGCGCTTGGTTAGATCGCCAAATTCGCAAGGCCCCGGTAATTAGCTTGATTTATACCGCCGTTACTGATGTGCTAAACGCCTTGGTGGGAGAGAAGCGCAGTTTTAAGTATCCCGTGTTAGTGCAATTGGATAGCGACCCCGCTGTAAAACGCATTGGTTTTGTTACGCACCGCGGCTTCGGAAAGCAGGCTGAGCTTGAAGAAGAGTACCTCACAGTGTACTGTCCGCACAGCTATGCCATTTCGGGCAATATATTTTTGGTAGCTAAAGAAAGGGTAGAACCCTTAGATTTGCCTGCAGCCGACGTGATGAAATATGTTATTTCTGCCGGTGTTACTCGCATTGATGAAGCCCCCAAAAATTCTAAATGAAGCACTTCTACACCTTACTACTCCTAAGTCTTTTTTCTTTTTCTAGCCTTGCGGCTGATGGTGATACTACCTTCGTTTCGGCGCATCAGCAAACCGATTTAACATGGTACGGTTCTTACAAAGATTGGGCAGTATTCCCCACGCAAACCGATCATTGGCATCAGATTATTTTAAAGTACACTATGGGTTGTGCTACTGGTGGTTGTTCCGATTGGGACTATACCACAGTAGTAGATTTATTAATCCCAAGCGGGGAGATGGACAGTACCATTAATCGGATTGATACCCTGAGTTTAAATCCGCTACAAGTTGATACAATTTGGAATGTTTTTGAGATAAAGGAATCCGTAGAGCTATGCAAGGTTATCACGCCTTATGGCGGAAATTTACCGCAAACCTGGACCCGCGATTTCTTTTTTGATGTAAGCAATTATGCTCCTTTGCTTAAAGATTCCATCGAGATAAATGTGCGCTATCAAGGATATAGCAGCGGCTTTAGTGCAACTTTGGATTTTATAATGATCGAAGGTTCTCCAGTGCGAGATGTGTACAAGGTTGAGAACCTTTACCGCGGTGGTTTCACATATCGAGATTCGGCTCAGTTTGAAAGCAGCTTTATGCCAGCACGCGCTCTAAACTTACATCCTTCTGCTACTCAATTCGATTTAAAGATGGCTCCTTCGGGTCATGGCTTCGTAAATGATTTAAACTGTGCTGAATTCTGCGAACGCGATTATTACGTTTATGTGGACGGACAAAAGGTAGCTGAGCAAAATATGTGGCGCGACGATTGCGGCCTAAATGATCTTTGGCCTCAAGCAGGAACCTGGCTTTATGATCGTGCTAACTGGTGTCCTGGCGATCGTGTTAATGAGTATCACCATGATTTAAGCGCTTACCTACCCAATGCGGATAGTATTAATGTGGATGTGGAAGCCTATTCCTATACGGTGCCTAGCGGTCAAAGTCCGGCCAGCTATAATATGTTGGCACAGCTATTTCATTTGGGCGATTTTAATCAAAACCTAGACGTAGCCATTGCAGACATTATAAAACCTACTAATAATGATGAACATGCTCGTTTCAACCCGGTTTGCGATCACGCGGTTATTAAGGTGCAAAATAGGGGCGCGCAAATTATCAATAGCTTAGAAATTGCCTACGGTTTAAAGGGTAATACCAATTGGAGGAGCTACTCCTGGACAGGAAGTTTGGAGCCATTGGAAGCAACCGAGATTGTGCTACCCATGGACTCTCTTTCGGATTGGACGAGCTTAAATTCTAAATTGGAATTTATGGCGCAAATAGAAAGGGTTAATGGTCAACTTGGCGATGAAATTGATTTTAACAATCGAATGACAGCTCCGATAGTTTTGCCACCCTTATATCCTAATCCCATGCGCTTTGAACTGCGCACCAATAATGCAGCTTCTGACACTTGGTGGAAGCTTTATGACGCTTGGTCTAATGTGGTGGATTCTGGAGACAACTTTGCTAATAATACCACCTATCGCGACACCTTCGATTTAGACGCGGGTTGTTATTATTTGGTAATTGGCGATCGCGAAAAAAATGGTCTAAGCTTTTTCGCTAATAATGATGGTTCTGGCCGCATTCTAATGCGAAATGTGGGGGGCGATTTCTTTTATGAAAACTACAATCCTAATTTCGGAACCGAGCTAGGTCTCTATTTTACCGTTGGTTATAGCATTGGAATCTCCGAAGAGCAATCTTTTAGTTCCCAATGGGAAGTTTACCCAAATCCTAGTACCGGCCTTCTTAACTTAAATTGGGCTGGAGCCGATGTGGAAGATGCTGAGGTGATCTTGAGCGATGTTCAAGGGAGAGCACTATGGCAAGGTAAAGTAGATTTGCATTCCTCGGCTCCCGAGCAAATCCATCTGCCGAAAGGCTTAAAAGGATTGTACTTTATAGAGCTGAGAAAAGGTGCGCAAGCCACCAAGAAACAAATCTTGTTGGATACTAAGTAGCGGGACGAGTACGAACACTATTGCTTGGCATAGGCCCCGATTTAGGGTTGCTCTTTTTGCCGCCCGTAATTTTCTGACCTCGATTACTTCCAGGTTTGGAAAATCCTACACGCTTCATAGAACCCCAAGCTTTTTTACCTTCAAAAAAATAGTCCCAGTTACCAGTTACCGAGCAATACACTACAAAGGGGTGGAAGATGATAGGTTCTATAAGTCCTGCTACCACTAACCTCAATAGCTGTCGCCGTTTTTTATACTGGAAAAAGGTGATTTCTTCTATATATAAGGTAGCAATGGTAAAGGCCACAGTATAACCGTATATCAGTGCAATAAAGAGGTACAGGAAGCTAATGTTAATTACTCCGAGCAAGCTAAATAGCACTAACAGGATAATACCAAATGCTTCAATTAATGGAGCTAACCATTCAAATAATAACCAATAGGGGTAAGAGATCATCCCGATTTTACCGTAAAAAGGGTTGAGGAATAATCGCTTATGCGATAATAGGGTTTCTACTGCACCACGTGTCCAACGGTTTCTTTGCTTCCGCAATACCGACCATGATTCGGGTACTTCAGTCCAGCACAGTGGATCCGGTACAAAGCCTACCACATAGTCGATGTCTTTTTCGCGAGCATAGCGACGCATCCGCACCGTAAGTTCCATATCCTCGCCAATGGTATCTTTATCGTAGCCGCCACATTTTATTACTAGCTCCTTTTGGAAAACCCCAAGGGCGCCACTAATGAGCAGAAGACCATCGAGCGAGCCCCAAGCCACCCGACCTAAAAGGAAAGATCGTAAGTATTCTAGGGTTTGGAACTGGGCCAGCAATTTATTAGGAACGTTTACCTCAATGATGCGGCCTTTTTCTACACGGCAATTATTGGCAATCCGCACTACCCCACCGGTGGCAATCATGTTTTGATCTGTTTCTTCTAAGAAGGGCTTCATCAGTTTAAGTAAGCAATCTTCCTCCAGAATACAGTCCACATCAATATTAAGGGTGTAGTCGCCAGTAGATACGTTAAGCGCCGCATTTAGGGCATCGGATTTACCGCCGTTTTCTTTGTCAACCACCACCAAATTATTGTAGGTAGGGTTTTTAGATTTATAAACGTTTTTAACCTTTTTGGTTTCAATACGATAGTTCACGGCGAAGTTTACAGGCTCTAGCTGATACTCTTCAATAAGTTTGGTGAGACTTCGGTCGCGGCTCCCATCATTTACAACGATCACCTCAAAATTGGGATAGCGTACCGAGAGCAGGGAGCGAATGTTTTCGATAATGGTGGCTTCCTCGTTATAGGCTGGCGCCAAGATGGAAACCGAGGGTGCTTCTGGACTTTGGAGGATGTTGAGATAGTCGGTATAGGTGTTACGACGGAGGTATTTCCGCGCTTGTACAACTGAGATTACTCCTAAAATCAGGTAGGACAACATTACAAATACGGTATATCCGTAGGTAATGAAGTAAAAGATATAGATGAGAATGTCTACAAGCGAATTCTGCGTGTCATATTCTATCATCGAGCACGTGTTTTACGATATTTTCCCCTTTTTCGGAAAGTTCATTTTCGCGGTAACTGTTCAGCACATCATGGCGTCCCATTCTTTTAAGGGCTTTAGCGGCTTCCATTACCAGGTCATATTCCCGGTTCGAAACTAATACTTCTCGCAGAAATCCAGCTTCTTTTGGTCCGCCTAATTCGCCCATGGCGCGCAATACGCGGGCACGAACACGAACAGTTTTGGTGAGTTCAAATACTTCGTAAAGATTTTCGAGGGCTTCAGAATAGGCCAATTCTTGAGTAGTTTCTATGGCTTTTTCCTGCACTCTTTCATTGCGGTGGTAGAGTAATTTCCGCAATTGGCTACGTTCATGATATTGATTGAGGTGGCGCATTAGGATTAAGGCGAAGATCACCACCGTATCGTTTTTGGATTGCAACCAAGGTCCAATATTGTCAATCAGTTCGTATTCGAATTTACGGGACTGATCTAAAAGTCGAATTTGCTGCCATTCGCTCATCGGAGACTCCAAATCATTAAGGAAGCTCATCGCTTTTTTACCACCAAGCTTTACAGCTGCGTACTGTGCTTCGTTACGCACATGCACATTGTCGGCATCGGTATATTGAAGGATTTCAAAAAGCGTTTCCCCCATGCGCATAGTGCTCAGGTCATTAATCGCTTTAGCGCGAATATGCCATTCGCCATTGCGAAGGTATTCGAGGGCCATTTGCTTAAGGCCAATTTCCCGATATAGGTTTTCTAGTCGTTCAAAAGCTTCACCACCTAAATTGCGATGGTAATAAATGAGCAGTTCATTAAGGATGCCCATATTCGACTTTCGGTAGAGAGTAGAATCTACAATACGGTTAATCTTCTTAACTGCATCTTTAAAGTCGCTAGCCTCAAGATCGGTAAACACCACTTCCTGGATAATGGGTTCTACCTGTCGTTTTATCCGACGTTCCCTCGCTTCCACGCTATTTTTTCGAGAACGCTCACGCAATACAACTGAGATCATTATCGCCGCAAGGATAAGCAGAACTATAACCATGAAGATCACGATTTTATACCGTGGCTCCAGAGCCAGAAGGAAATAGTATATGTCGATAATGAACTGACGCATCTTGTTTATTTTTTACTGTTCTTCAGCAGCTTTTTAATACGAACCGAAAGTTCGTTAGGACTGAAGGGTTTGGTCATAAAGTCATCCGCACCAAGGTCGAAGGCTTTAAGAACTGCAGTTTCTGAATTAAGGGAGGTAAGCATCAATACCGGAGCATCAGTGCCTCGCTCTTTTAAAATTTTCACTAGCTCGAAACCGCTAATGAATGGCATCATAATATCGCTAATGATAATATGGTACTCTTCACTTTCAATTTTCTGAATGGCTTTTTCTCCATCTTCAGCCGTATCTACATCGTATCCGTCCTTTGTTAATTTAAAGGCTAGTGCATCGCGAATTAGAGGTTCGTCGTCTACAATCAGAATTTTTGCTTTATCACTCATGACATTAATAATTAAAGGCGGACTTTTACCGAGATCAAATGTAAATGGAGATTATTGTTAGTTGAATAAATTTAGACGAAAGGTCCAATTTTAAAGATGTAAAGGCATGTACATATCGGAAAACTCCGCCGAGGGGCTGCATAATTTTTTATCAAAGGCTCAATTTACGACATCCCGCTCAATAATTGTTTTCACTGGCGCTGGAATGAGTGCCGAAAGTGGGATTAGCACTTTTAGGGACAAGGGAGGCTTATGGGAAGAGCACGATATTGAGGAGGTTGCAACGCCGCAGGCATGGTCTCGAGATCGTGAAAAAGTTTTAGACTTTTATAATATGCGTCGAAAGCAATTATTGGAGGTGGAGCCTAATAAAGGACATCAAATTATTGCTAAGATGGAAAAAGATTTTAATTTAAAGGTAATCACCCAAAATATTGATGATCTACACGAGCGCGCAGGAAGTAAGAAGGTCTTGCATTTACATGGTGAGTTGCGGAAATCGCGGAGTAGTTTAGATGAGAATCTGATTTATCCTATTGAAGGATCTGAATTGAAAATTGGAGATAAATGTGAGAAGGGATCACAATTAAGGCCTCATGTAGTTTGGTTTGGTGAAATGGTTCCGGCCATGGATGAGGCTATAGATCAACTCGAGGATTGTGGTTTAATGATCGTAGTGGGTAGCTCTTTAATGGTATATCCTGCGGCTTCTTTGGTGCAAATGGTAGAAACTGATTGTCCGGTAATTGTAATCGATCCCGATGAGGTTGTGGCCCATGCTGCTGGACCCTTGTTACACCTGGCTTGTGGTGCCTCTGAAGGGCTAGAAATGCTACACTCTGTTTTAAAGTCTTTTTGGTAAGCTATTTACTATTAATAAATTGTATATTTGCCGCCACTTTGAGGGGACACGTGTCCCCTCTTTTATTAGGCCATATGATCGATTCACAGAAAGTGCAGAAGCTTTTAGATGCTGCTCTGATAGAGCAGGAGGCTTTTTTAGTTGACTTTCAGATCGCCCCGGGTAATGTCATACAAGTACTGGTAGATACCTTGGAGGGTATAAGTCTGGAGGGGATAACGGCTATTTCTAGAGCGATAGAGCACAATTTGGATCGAGAAGAAGAGGACTTCGAATTACAAGTAAGTTCACCAGGCGTGGGTAGTCCATTGCAGGTTCGTGAGCAATATCAACAGAATATTGGTCGCGATTTAAAGGTGAAGCTAAAGGATGGTTCGAAGCAAGAGGGTGAGTTGGTAGATTTTACCGATGATATACTTACCCTGCAATGGAGCGAGCGAGTGCCTAAGGAAGTAGGAAAAGGAAAAGTAACGGTTAAAAAAGACGTGAAACTAAACCTGTCGGAAATTAAAGAAGCGCGGGTTCAAGTCAGGTTTAATTAAGCATTAAGGCAGCTATGGAAAATCAGGCTATCATTGAAAGTTTTGCCGAGTTTAAGGACGAGAAGAATATTGATCGGGTTACCCTAATGGCAATCCTGGAGGATGCTCTTCGCAATCAGCTTCGTAAGAAGTATGGTAGCGATGATAACTTTGATATTATCGTAAATCCAGATAAAGGGGATCTTGAGATTTGGCGGAACCGAGTGATCGTTGCCGACGGTGATGTGGAAGATGACAACACCGAAATCGAATTAAGTGAAGCCATTAAAATTGAGCCCGACTTTGAAGTGGGTGAAGAGGTTTCCGAAGAATTAAAATTGATTGACCAAGGTCGTCGCTTTGTTTTGGCTTTCCGTCAAAACTTGGTTCAGAAGATCCAGGAGCATGACAATGGTATTATTTATAAAAAATATAAAGACCTTGAAGGTGAGATTCTTACCGGAGAGGTTCATCACGTTCGTCCACGTGCGGTAATCATTTATGATGATGACCAAAATGAATTGATTCTTCCTAAAGATCAGCAGATTCCTCGTGACTTCTTCCGAAAAGGAGATACGATTCGTGCGGTTGTGAAAGATGTGGATTTACGTGGAACTAAGCCAGTGGTGATTTTATCACGTACTGATGAGCGTTTCTTGGAGAAATTATTCGAACAAGAAATTCCCGAAGTATTCGACGGTTTAATTACTGTTAAGAAAGTGGTGCGCGAACCAGGTGATAAAGCTAAAGTGGCCGTAGAATCTTATGATGATCGTATCGATCCAGTAGGAGCCTGCGTAGGTATGAAGGGTAGCCGTATCCACGGAATCGTTCGCGAATTAGGGAATGAGAATATTGATGTGATTAATTACACCAATAATGATCAGCTTTTAATTCAGCGTGCGCTGAGTCCGGCTCGTATTAGTAGTATCGTTTTGGATGAGGAAAATCATCGTGCAGATGTTTATCTGAAACCAGATCAAGTATCATTAGCAATTGGTAAGCGCGGTCTTAATATTAAATTAGCCGGGCAGTTAACCGGTTATGAGATCGATGTTTATCGTGATGTTGATGAGGACGAGGATGTAGAATTAACTGAATTCTCTGATGAAATCGAAGATTGGGTGATCAAAGCATTTAAGTCTATCGGTTGTGATACTGCGAAAAGTGTATTAGAACTGTCTGTAGAAGAGTTACTTTCGCGGACGGATTTGGAGGAAGAAACAATTGAAGAGGTCCGCAGTATATTGCGCGCCGAATTTGAAGAATAATTTAAATCAATTTCATGACTGAAAAGTCGCTACGACTTAGTCAATTAGCAAAGGAGTGCAACATCGGTGTTAGTACCGTTTCCGAATACCTAGAGGAACTAGGTATGGAGGAAAAGTTACGTCCGAATACCAAGGTTTCTGGAGATTACATTCAGAAGGTTTTGGAGAAATTCGCACCAGATAAGGCCAAAAAAGAAGCTTCCGCTGAAGTGGTTCGCCAAAAACAGCAGGAGAAAGAGGCCATGTTGCGTGAGCGCGAAGAAAACAAACCGGAAGCCAAGAGCGAACCGGAAAGTATTGAGCGCCCAACCTTGAGTGGTCCTAAAATGGTAGGTAAGATCGATCTTGATAAGCCTGCTGGAAAAGCGACCCAACAAAAAGAGGCATCAGAGGACAAAAAAGAAGCGCCAGCGGCCGAGGAGCCAATAGCGGAATCAAGCAGTTCATCTGTGGAATCAGTTAAAGAGCATAGCACCGAAAAAGCTGCAGAAGCACCAGCCGAAGAGCCAAAAGCCGAAGCTCCTAAAAAGGAAGAGCCTAAAGCGGAAATTCCTAAGGAAGAGCCAAAAGCTGAGGTGAAGGAAGAGCCAGTCAAAGAAGCCCCTCAAGCGGAAGCGGAAACTGAAAAAGCCGCCCCTAAAGCTGAAGCTCCGAAAGAAGAGCCAAAGCCGAAAGAGGAGAAACCAGCTGAAAGCCCAAAGGTAGAAGCCCCTAAGAAGGAAGCCCCTAAGAAAGAGGAAGCTAAAAAAGAGGAGCCAAAACCAGCTGCTAAGACCGAAAGCCCTAAAGAACCCAAAGCGGAAGAACCTAAGAAGGAAAATCCGGCAGCAGCCAAAGAAAGTCCAGCAGAAAAGAAAGAGGAAACAGCAGAGCCAGCGGCTAAAGCTGAAGAGGCTCCTGAAGAGAAGCAGGACGATGGTACCATTAAAACGAAGTACGAGCGTTTAAGTGGTCCTAAATTTACTGGTCAAAAAGTAGACCTTTCGAAATTCGAGAAAAAACCGAAGAAGAAAGTTGCTTCTAGCACTGACAATAAGGACGACCTTAAAAAGAAACGCAAACGTAAGCGCATAAGCAGCGACAATAATCGCCCAGGTGGTGGTAATCGTCCGAATAACAACCAAGGTGGCGGTAATAACCGTCGCGGTAGAGGCCGTAAAAACGAGCCTAAGCAGGAGCTTACGGAAGAAGAAGTACAAAAGCAGATTAAAGAGACCCTGGAAAAACTTACTGGGGGACGTAAAAATAAAGGTGCTAAGCTCCGTCGTGAGAAGCGCCAAGAACGTCGGGAGCAAGATGCTTTAAATGAGGCTATCCAACAGGAAGAAGATAAAGTACTAAAGGTAACCGAATTTGTAACGGTTAGCGAATTGGCAACTATGATGAACGTAGCGCCAACTCAGGTAATTTCTTCTTGTATGTCGCTAGGTATGATGGTAACCCTAAACCAGCGTTTAGATGCCGAAACCTTGAGCATCGTTGCAGAAGAGTTTGGCTACCAAGTTGAATTCGTTGATAGCGAAGTAACCGACTCTATTGTTGATGAAGTAGATCAGGAAGAAGATCTTAAGCCACGCGCGCCAATCGTTACCGTAATGGGACACGTTGACCACGGTAAGACTTCTTTACTAGATTATGTGCGTAAGGCTAATGTAATTGCCGGTGAGAGCGGGGGAATTACCCAGCATATTGGGGCATACTCAGTAGGTTTGGAGAATGGTCAAAATATGACCTTCCTGGATACTCCTGGTCACGAAGCCTTTACCGCAATGCGTGCCCGTGGTGCCAAGGTAACCGACGTTGCAATTATTGTAATCGCAGCAGACGACGCAGTGATGCCTCAAACCAAGGAAGCTATTTCTCACGCCCAAGCGGCAGGGGTGCCAATCGTATTTGCGATTAACAAGGTAGACCGTCCAACGGCGAATCCAGAGAAAATTAAAGAAGAGTTGGCTAATATGAACCTCCTAGTTGAAGACTGGGGTGGTAAAATTCAGTCACACGATATTTCCGCTAAAACAGGTGCTGGTGTAAATGACCTTTTGGAAAAGGTATTATTAGAGTCAGAATTACTGGACCTAAAAGCTAATCCAGATCGTAGAAGTAATGGTGCCGTAATTGAAGCAGCCTTAGATAAAGGACGTGGATATGTTACCACTATTCTTGTGCAGAATGGTACCCTAAAAGTAGGAGACTATGTTTTAGCGGGTCAGTATAGCGGTAAAGTAAAAGCAATGCTCGATGAGCGTGGCCACCGTTTAGAAGAAGCTGGTCCGGCTCGCCCGGTAACCATTCTTGGTTTAGATGGTGCTCCACAAGCAGGTGATACTTTTGTGGTGATGGAAGATGAACGTGAGGCTAAGAATATCGCGGCCAAGCGTACTCAGTTACAACGTGAGCAAAGTGCTCGTACTCAGAAGAACCTTACCCTTGAAGAAATCGGTCGTCGATTGGCGGTTGGTGATTTCCAAGAGTTGAACGTTATTGTTAAAGGTGACGTGGATGGTTCTATCGAGGCCTTGAGCGATTCCTTACAGAAATTATCTACTGAGGAAATTCAGGTTAATATTATCCATAAAGCTGTAGGACAGATATCCGAAAGTGATATCCTCCTTGCCGCTGCTTCCGATGCAATTATCGTAGGCTTCCAGGTTCGTCCTTCGGCAAATGCTCGTCGATTGGCTGAAAAGGAAAGTGTGGATATTCGACTATACTCTATTATTTACGATGCCATCAATGAGATTAAAGATGCTATGGAAGGCATGCTTTCTCCAGATGTGAAAGAAGAAATCGTGTGTAATGTAGAGATTCGTGAAACCTTTAAGATCTCTAAAGTGGGAACCATTGCAGGATGTTATGTTCTGGATGGAGTAATTACTCGTAACACCAAAGTGCGTATTATTCGCGATGGTGTAGTGGTGTACACTGGTGAGTTAGCTTCTTTAAAACGTTATAAAGACGATGTAAAAGAAGTGAAAAAAGGTTACGAATGTGGTCTGAACATCAAGAACTACAACGATATCAAAGTTGGAGATATCATTGAAGGTTACGAAGAAGTAGAAGTGAAGAAGACCCTATAAGGGAACTTTTTCGAGATATATTAAAAGCCGTCCCGGCACATCCGGGACGGCTTTTATTTTTACAGACAGTTTAAAAAAGGGTCACTACATTGTTGTTAATCAAAATGTGGTTGACCTAGTGTGCG
>CATMQD010000103.1 GCA_950073045.1 uncultured Flavobacteriales bacterium
GCATCCCCGAAAGATCCTCACTATATTTAACAATGAAATACTAGTCTAAAACGGTCAACTCTAATCAGGCAAGTTCACTCTCTCTCTAAATCTAAGGTCGATCTGATATTTGGCTTAGAGGGCTTACCTCTTGACAATCTTTCGAAGTGCTTTATTCTCACCAAAGCTTATAAGAACATAATACACCCCGGAACTCAGATGCGAAATATCAACTTGATACGAATCGGTTATGGTCTTAATATTATACTTACCAACTTCTTTTCCTCCAAGATCATAAATTAAAACCTGATAATTTTCAGCGGGACAAGCCACGTTTAATTTGTGCTCTACAATTGTTGGGTAAATATCCACCATCGGCTGAATGACTGACTCTGAGTGCAAATAATGATTGCCTTGTGGGTCGATATACACAATTCTACCCCTCTTACCGTCAAAATTAACTCTTAAGTTAAGAATGACCCCGCCATCAGGGAGAGGTATTAAATCTAGAAACCAGGTATCTAAAAAACCTGATTTGGCCGAATCCGTGATAACCCTTTCATAAATCATCTGGTCATCTTCATACAAGCGAATCTTTTGCACTAGCATTGCAAAACCCTCCGTGCGAGAACCAGACACGGTGTCCACATAATCATACTCCTCTTCATAGACACTGAATCTTCCTCGAGAGTAAAAGCGATTATAGTGATCTGGATTGTATTTTAAAGTATCTGGATTATAGGTTAGAGAATCAACTCTTAAACTATCAACAATATTACCGGTCAGCAGGTCTCTTTTATAAATAGTCCTATTCAAGGTATTATTAGAGTTGTAATGAACCGTACTTTGGATGAAGGAGAAGTCCTCGTAATCGATATTCGTTTCATATCCCCAATCATCAAATGCCGAAATAGGTTTTAAACTATCGAGTAGAAATAAAGCATATTTTGACTTAAATTCTACAAAATTGCCAAAGGAATCTCGTCTCCCGAAATCTAAAAATACCGCTGCAGTATCGGTTTTTCGCCAATGAGGTCCTTCTATATAAACACTTACTAATTGATAAGAACTATCAAGGCCTGCTTTTAAGGCTATGGTTGTACTATCTAATGTCAATATTGTATCTCCATTGAGAGTCGCAAGGGCATTCATCTCATTACGAATCGGATTGTATAACCAAAAGGCTTCTAAGGAATTGACAAAAATATCCTTGCGATAAAAATTTGGCACTAAGAAAGAACCGCTTGTCGACCATAACACTTGATGATCAGATGATCTTCTAAACTCTAAATGTTTGGACAGAGCATTTTGATAACCAATAAACTGAGAAGTACTATCTCTTGCTACCAAATAATGACCTTCATTTGTCCAAGAACAACCCTTGGGAACGCTTCCAACCCCAATACCTTGAAGTGGAACTGAATCAATTTTGACACCACTAGTAATTTCATACTGGCTCATTACTGGACAAAAAACACCACTTGGACGAATGGAAACCACTGTGCCTATTTGTAGCAATGTATCCCCTGAATTATGTACTGTAAAAACAGCGCTATTTTGGGGTCCAGTATACGTATCACTAGCGGTTATTGTCCACTGTGCTTGGACGCTTAACCCTATTAAAAATATATAGATAAAAAGGAAACACCCTTTCATGGTATTTAATTTAAAATAACTCTGAAACTAGTTGAACTGCTTCCATGTTCAATTTTCAACATAAATAAACCCTTTAAATGCGAGGGTAAGATAACTGTATTATCTGCAGGAACTGGACCTTATTTTAGTTGGCAGTTTCTACCAAATCTCGAAGGTTGTGATTCTTGATAAAATCAAAGGATTTTTAACAAGGAATTAAGAGTTGAATTTGGAATAGAAACAAACGCTGCAGGTGGCTTTGACTTAAATGACAAATCTGATTGATGTTTGATAAATCTACAATGACCAGTAGCGAACTGGCTTATCAATCTGTCAAGAAGCAATTTGATTTAGTTACGGGTATCACCATTCCACAGGAAGGTATTTACCAAGGCACTGCTAATCATGATTTAAACGCAGGGCTCTATGACGTAGTATTTGAGGACTCGGAGGTCATTGTGGTAAACTTTGAATAATTACATTAATTCAATAAACTAGCCTAGCCTAATGCTAGGCTAGTTATATCTTCTTTTATGAAAGCACTAAAAATCTTCCTGTTCCCTATCATTCTCACTTCCTGTGCTATGCCTAAAGATTACATTCGCAGCGCAAACGCTCCAGAATATGGCACTGTAATATCGCAGGACAAAATAAATGGCTTTTTGGACAGTGCCGATGTCCCGATCTCAAATAGGTTTGAGCCATTATTTGACTCATTGCCAAACCGGACTTTTTTTAGACCCACTGCCTTTTTATTTAAAGGGAAGGACACCTTTATAAATTTAACGGTATGCAACGCTCACTACAAAGATATTAAGCGCTCTATTGAGCATTATGACAGACCGCATCAGTGGGTAGAGTCCTATCCATTAGAAAAAGAATTGAAAGCCCTGAAAAACGCAAAGCTTGAAGACTTACCAAAAGCGGACTACTATCTTGTTTTTTACTGGAGGCTCAGTGATGACAATCTAAATTGGCGAAATATTAAGAGGCTTCAAAATAGCCTAAAAGAGGACGATCTTTCCCTTATGGTGCTTTATGTAAACTTCGATAATAGGCCTGCCTATAAAATGAGCTCCTCTGATTTCAACGCTTACATGAAAGAAAATCGAACGATTAGCACAGAACACACGCTAAAGTGGTTTACGAATCTGTAATGTGGATTAGGCGAAAATTTGGGTTAATCTGAAAAGGAAAAATTCCACTTTTTTAAAACCTGTCACTAGCATTTCTCACTTTACGGTTTCTAACAAATCCCGAAACCCTAAATACTTTTCAATTACTTTCTCAATTATGTGCTAGCTCCAAATCTCACAATTCACGGCTTCAAGACCATTCATTTTCCATAGCTTAAAGCAATGCCCTACCTTTGTAAAATGTGGCAAGAACCAATTCCATCTCAGCTTTATCATGAAGATTCAGATCAAAAGCATCAACATTGCAAAATCTGCAATAAGGACCTGCTAGACGGAGAGCCTTATGCCATTCAAAAGGTTTTTAAGAATTATCCCGATCAGGATAAACCGCAAACACTATTCGACTTTGCCATGTGCCAATCCTGCATGAACGAAGCTCGAGCGGAACTCAGCAAGGAATCCCGGCAAAGAATTGATGCCTTTATGATGAAAGGCTTACATCAATTAGAAGAAAGTGGTGAAAACCCCGAATCTCGGTATAGCGAACAAAGATGCACGATTAGTGGTGCCCCCCTTTCGGAAGTAAAGGAATACCAAATGATGGCTGTTTGTCAAGGCGACAATCTCCTGGACAGCCCAGTGAGCCTCAGTGATGCTATGCTCGAGAAAATCCAAGAATTACTATCGCCCGAAAGTCGCCGCGAGCTAAACCGTTTTACTGAGAATAATTTCGGCTGGCCGCCAGAGCTAAAAAAAGCCTTGGTAGATGGAGACCTCATCCTCCTATAATTAGAAGCGCACGATTATCCCATTATCAATCTTATAAGTAAGCTTAGGAATATTGGGATCAATTACTGGTTCGGCATCATAGTTTAAACTGCCGCTCACCGCAAAGGACCAATGCTTCCCAAGCTTAAAAGCCAATTGATTTTGGAAGCTTAAACGCCAATCCGACCAATCATCGAAACGGGGTTGATAATAAGTTACTAAGGACCAATTGAATTTATCTTTCACTTCCCAGATTAAACTGACATAGGAGCTCAAGCGCCAATCGAAATGTTGGATGCTATTCTCCAATTCTTGATCTTCTTCATACATCAATAAATGCCCCGTATGAAACTGGAAGGCTCCTTTTTGATCGACACCAAAGCGCGGACCAAGCCCAAATAAGGCACGCCTTTCAATCCGTAGTGGTCGGTCGGTTTGCATTTGACCGAAAAACTCCCAATCCACATAATCGCTCCACTGCCTTACATAGCGTAAATGCACAAAGCCCGCTTGCGCAAAGTTTTCTTGCTCCGAGAAATTAAAATGTAGCGAGTTTAATAACCAAAAACGATTCTTCCCCTTGGCATAGCTGAGTAGAAAGTCATTCTCGATATCCACCACCTGCGCGGTGTTTCGAAAAATGCTAAAGCTTAAATTATCTTGAAAAATCCAAGTACTGGTATCGCGCTTAAAGCGCAACTGCTCTATATTCACAATTTGGGCCTCTAAGCCACCAAATAGCAAACTAAAAAATAGAACTTTGCGTAATAGTAAGTGAATGGACATGCGGCAAAAATAAATAGTCCCGGACTAGCCAGGACTATTTAGACCCGAAGGTCATGTCATGAAACATTTGAAAACTCTACTCGCTTTCAAATATAAGAGCTTTTCTTAGAAATACAAGAAACACTAAACACTGGTAATCAGTATAATGGATTTTTACATGTTAAAAAATAGCGTTTTTAAACTCCTTTTTATTTCGGCACTTTTAGTTCCTTTTAGTCAGAAGGCGCAAGATGCCAAAGGCGACAGTTTAAAGTCTAAAATCGAAACCTTTGTTGCCGATCACGCTGATTCTCACGAGAAAAAGCATTTAAACCTGCGAATGCGTGAAGTTGGTGGACTGGAAAATGAGCCTTTCGCTTGGAAGGAGTTTTTTCGTTTGGAGACCAAAGAGGAGTTTGAAAATCAACTGGGCTATACCACCGAAAGAGAATACTACTTCCTTTTTTACCACTACGAAACAGAGCTCGATCGCAAGTATGCCTTAAAGTTTTGGATGGAAGACTTTATTGAAGGTGAGAGCATTCGTCCATCACGCCCCAAGCGTTCTTATGATTATGCTACTCCTACCATTATCCTTATAAACCCCACCAATATCATCATCCTCAATTATGAGTGTAAATACTATGATGAGGAAGATTATGAAAATTGGAAAGACACCATGATGGAATATTTTGGTGATAAGGACGAAACCATGATGATTGAATTGGAATGTGATGGACCTTTAAACTGGACCTTAAACGCACCGGATCCTAAAATTAGAGAGCTGTTTTAAGAGCTCAATGAATTAGGGCTCTTCTCGAATTTGAGAAAGCCGGTCTTCCAAGAGATCTAAATACTTTTTAAAGGTCTTTTTATTCATCCACCTTGCCGCCCAATGCGAAATTGGGGTAATCACAATTAATAGGATTAGGAGGGTGATTAAGATTCGATTATCGGCCAAAGCTTCCTCTAATGTCATTTTTTGCAATAGGCTCAGAAAAAATCCACTGGCCGCAGCAATGGGGTAAAGTATTAGGCCAGCCATCTCTTCTTGCCGCACGGTTTCTTTGATATTGGCGATATAAGCCTCAATTACCGAGCGGACATCAGTATCGCCCAAGTCGAAGCTTTTTGCCTTACGATACCTTTGGATAAAGAAGATTAATCCTCCGATATGGGCCAAGGTTATTATCGCAAATAACAATTGTGGCAACCAGTTATCTACAAAGAAAAAAGCGGCGATGTAGAGCGGTGTAAATAAAATGGTAAAGCCAATTTTCCAGGCCATGCGCTTATTAAGCTTCCGAATGGCATCCTCGCTTTTAAGGTTTAATCCAGCCCGGATCTCAGCCCCGCTTAGGCGCTCCTCATTTTCAGAGAGGGATTTCCAGGTATCTTCAATTTTCATTTTCCTCGGTCTTAATTGCGCTCTTCAACTTTTCCTTAATCCGATGCAGGCGCACCGCCACATGGTTTTTACTAATTCCCGAAATCATGGAAATCTCATCATTATTATAACCATCTAAATGCAACATGATGACTAGCTTTTCGGCATCGTTTAAGTTTCGGATATGCGCCATTAACAAAGCACGCTCATCTCCGGAAGGGGCCACCTGCCAATCAGTTTCAAAACCTTCCTGTTCCTTCCTTTCCTTCTTTTTATGAGTAAGCGCAGTATTTAAAGCCACTCGGTATAACCAAGTCGAAAATTTGGAATCACCTTTAAAGCGGGCATAAGACTTCCAGGCCTGATAAACTACCTCTTGACGCAAATCTTGCTCATCGGCATTCCCCTTTGCATAAATGCGGGTTACCTTGTAGATAATCCCACTGTGCTCCTCCAAAAGCTTAACGAATTCTGCTTCCTTATCTGCGCTCACGCGGCTCTTAATTTAGGGGGCTTAAGGTAAAACCTTTCTGCTCCAATAGTTCTATCAAACCATTTTCACCCGGCAAATGCAAAGCCCCAACAGCAATAAAGTGAGAGCTCTCATTTAGTGGCGCCTCCAATTTTTGCACCCAATCCTTATTACGCTGGTCTACCAAAGCTTCCATATCTTTTGGATCCGACTCCATCTCCATACTGGCGGCATAGAGACCATCAAGGTCATTATCAAAATAAGAATTCAAAATACCAGTCATAGCCCCTTCCCCACTAGCAGTATCTTTAATAACCATCAGCAGATCCTCCAATTGCTCCTCGGGGCTTTGACTATTAAAAAGAATCTCAAATTGCTCGCGCATGGTTTCTAAGGGCATTAATTCCTTTCCTTCTTTCTCCGCTTGTTTGGCGAAATACACATCCATGGGCAAACCGCCGTAATTCAAAGAATCGGGGGTTAACTCTTCTGCCAAGGAAACGGCATAAGCAGAACTCAATACCATCGGTTTCATCATATCAAAGACCGCCAGGTCCATGCCTAAAATAGGTTCAAGCTTATCCTTCAATAAAAGGTAATCTGTAGAATCGGTCATTCTCTTTAAAGACTTGCCAGGCATTAAACTAATGGAGGCCAAAGTCATTAATTGATTGCTATCGATAATCGTTTCCACCACTACTGTTTCCGACTTTTTATAAGCTTCTAATACTGCCGTTTTCTCTTTAAAATAATCAGCTCCTAATAAATGATAGGTTCCATAGAGGTAAGAAATTTCTCCACTGGGAGCCTCCACCTTCCAAAGCAAAGAGTTTTGGGCTTCCGCCTGAAAGGCAAGCAGAACAACAATAAAGCTCAGAATTACTTTTTTCATTTCTTAATGTTTATAGCTATTAGTAGCGCTACTGACCTCAAAATTACAAGGTCCTCAAAAAATTTATCCAAGCTTGCTAAAAATCAATGTCCGTTTCAATCTGGCATGAATCATGATACCTTGCAGCCCGTAATTTGGAGGAAAAAGAAAATCCCTATTTCTGAACAAATTTTCCGGATTAGAATTATTAAAAAACTCTCGCAAGCTTAAAAGAAGACCGCATGAAAAAACTTCTATTCTTCTCATTCACTGTTATTTCCCTCGGCCTAAATGCCCAAGGATTAGTGAACAGTACTTTACAGCAAAACCATCATCACGAAAGTGAAGGCGCTATTGGCCCACAGTGTGGCTCGCATCTTCTAATGAAAAATCAGGATAAAAAGCAGCCCGGCTTATTAAATGCTAGCAATAAGGCTTTGCAGAATATCGTGGAAAACTTAGATCGCAGCAACAAAACCACTTCTGCCACATTAACCATTCCGGTAGTTTTTCATATCGTTTATAATAATGCCGACGAAAACCTCCCCGACTCTGTCATCCAACATCAACTGCGGGTTTTAAACGATAATTACCGTCGCCAGAATGCCGACACTACTTCCCTTCGCCCTGCTTTTAGACCTTATGCAGGTAATCCAAATATTCAATTTGAATTAGCGACCACCGATCCAAATGGCAATCCCACCAATGGAATTGTTCGCACCAGTACCGATATTCAGCATTTTGGAGGTATCCTTCCTTATAATATCAATCAACAAAGCCAAATTCAACAATGGGTAAATGACAGTTTATTTTACAATCTGTTTCGGATTAGTCAGGATAGTTTAGGTGGCTCCGATGCCTGGGACACTGATAAGTATCTAAATATTTGGGTGGGCGACCTCCGTATTTTTGAACCACAAATTCAAAATTTTGAAGAGTTAGTGTTTTTAGGTTTGGCTCAACCTCCTGCTAATCACCCCAATTTTGTAGGCACTGGCTTCGATACCCTTATTTACGATGAGGGCGTATTAATGCACTATGTAGCTATTGGTCCCAATAACCCGATTAGCTACCCTGCCCCTTATGCAGGATTGAACAACACTTTAGCGGATGGCGATTTGGTGAGTCACGAAGTAGGACATTATTTAGGCCTTCGTCACATTTGGGGAGATGGCGATTGCACTGCCGATGACTTTATTTTCGACACGCCCCTTTCCAATAATTCCAATCAGTTTAGCTGTAATAAAAATCGCAACACTTGCGTAGATAGCATTGATGGGGTGGATTTGCCGGATATGGTTGAAAATTTCATGGACTACAGTAGCGACGCCTGTTTAAACTCCTTTACCCAAGAACAAGCAGCGGTAATGCGTGCTACTCTCTTTACCTATCGTCCGAACTTATTTACTATAGGACAAGAGGAGCTGCCTTTAGCTGAAAGCATCGAATGCTTCCCCAATCCAAGTTCGGGCCATTTAAAATTGAGCAGTACCGCAGCACATGATGATCTCGAAGTAAAAGTTTACAATAGCTCCGGTGCCCTAATCCTAGTGAAAAGCTTCAGCGCTCCATCCGATTTAGAGCTCTATTTAGAAGGACCAAAAGGTCTTTATTTAGTGCAGGTAAATAGCGCTAAGGACCAGGTAACCTTCCGGATACTGAAAAATTAAGCATATATAATCAGGTCTTGATTTAATAAAAGTACAACCATTGCAAGTCCAGAAGAATCTCCCTTCTTCTGGACTTTTTTGTTTCCTGGGATGTTGGCTTCAAATTGCTTGAATTGACACAATCCTAAAAAAGATGTCCGCATTTTTTTTTTAAGACCATCATGTGTCTTATTTTCAGGGCCTATTTCATTCTAATTTATATCAATTGAAAACTGCTTATCGCTTTCTCTTGGTGGTTTGCCTAGCCCCCTTGAGTATTTATGCGCAATCCGAAAATTGGCATTTCAACTCTCTTGACACTATCCGCGCAGGTATCGAAATGCACGACCGCGAATCTTACGATAGTGCCATTACCATGTTTAATAAGATTCACCCTGGCGACACTAATTATGCTTTAGCGATTTACGAGAAAGCATATAGTTCCTCCCTCGCTGGATATCATGAAGAAGCTTTGGCCTTGGGCCGACAGGGTTATGCTTTAAACAGCAACCTCAATGTGCAGTTTGCCACAATTATTGGCAACTCCTTAGATGACCTTGATCGTTCGGAAGAAGCTGAAGCGGTTTATGATAGTGCCATTGCCGTATATCCAGGCAGCGCCTTATTGTATTATAATCGAGGGATAACGCACCCCAAGAAAGAACGCTGGGAACCAGGTATTAAGGATTTTAAAAAGGCGATAGAGCTCAATCCCTATCACGCTTCTTCGCATTATCAGTTAGCCAATCTCGCTATGCGAAATGGCAATTTCACGCAAGCCCTATTATCCTTAGGCTATTTCTTTATCGCTGAGCCCAGTAGCAACCGCAGTTTGGCAATCTTACAGGAGTTTAATACGGCCCTTTCGGAGAAAACGGATTTTGAAGCGATCGACTATGACTTTGATCCAGAAGGCACTTACTCTAAAAGCGACCGACTTATAAAGAGTTATGCCGCTTTACGCGATGCCTACGAAATTGACTCTGAGGCCAATTACCCAATGATGAAGCAAATGCACCTCGCTATTCATCAATCGGTGAAGCTTCGCAACAAATCGGATTTCTGGGCTATGTATTACCTCCCCTATTACAAGCAATTGGTAGAGGAAGACTTATTCGAAAGCTATAGCCACTTGGTATCGGTGAGTATTCAAAACGAGTTTTTCCAAGATCTAACCCGAGATAATTTATCGGAGATTAAAGAATTGATCAATTGGAATGCCGAGTTCATAAGAAATCATCATGGCTTGCACCCTATTGGCTATGAAAAAGGAGCAGAGGAAATTAAATTCTACTTTTTTGATGGTACCGATGGAATCAGCGCCCGAGGAAAAGTGGATAAGGATGAAAATCCTACTGGTGTTTTTGAGTTCTATTACGACGATGGCTCCATCAGCGGAAGCGGAGAGCTAAACTCCGAGGGACAAAAAATTGGTGAGCATAAAAGCTACCACCCCAATGGCGAGCTCAAGCAAATAGCCATTTACAAGGCCGGCAAACTCAATGGCCTTAGCACAGAGTATTATGATAATGGCGCCACTTATGCCATTATAGAATTTTCTGAGGGGAATTTAGATGGCCCCGCTACTATTCACCATACCCACGGAGCTAAGCATAGAGAATTCACTTTTAAAGACAATGTTGCGGTTGATACGGTTTACATCTATCATAATAATGGTCAGCTGCAAGCCAAGCTTCCGCAAGAAGAAGGAACGGAAAATGGCTTGGCCACTTACTTCCATGAGGATGGGAATTTGCTTTCGAAGATCACCTTTAAAGATGGAAATCGAACCGGTCCAGCAGAATTCTTCTACCCAAATGGTCAACTAGATGTGAAAGCAGTTTACAATGATGAGGGAAATTATGATGGTGAGTATGAATCTTATCATGCCAATGGACAATTACACGAAAAAGGTATTTATGTAGATGGCATTAGAACTGGAAAATGGAAAACTTACAATCCTGATGGTAAGCTAATCGCCGAGCGCAGCCTAGATGAGCGAGGTAAGAAAACCGGTACCGAGATTTATTACGATAGTAAAGGACGGAAAAACGAGCTCTTTGAATATAAAAAGGAAGAGATTGTGTTTTACGAAGATTATAACCTAAAAGGGGAAGTACAATCTTCGGGTAAAGACAAACGTGGAGAGCTAGATTATAAAGATTTTGATCTCTACGGTAGCTTAATTAGGGAAGGAATTTTTGATGAAACCCACCGTATTGGAGAT
This sequence comes from uncultured Flavobacteriales bacterium, assembly GCA_950073045.1. Taxonomy (GTDB): domain Bacteria; phylum Bacteroidota; class Bacteroidia; order Flavobacteriales; family Schleiferiaceae; genus Croceimicrobium. The sequence continues at coordinate 10,890 of CATMQD010000103.1, forward strand.
TGGAAAGAATACGATCAATATGGTAATCTCATCCGAAAAATCAGCTATAGCGAGGATGGAGAATATGATGGCGACTATATTGATTACTTCGCTTACCTAGATGGGGATCAGCAATCCTCAGTACACCGGTATAACTTAGACACCCTTCACGGACCTTTTGTATACTATTATGCTTCAGGTAAAGAAAGTACCCAAGGCACTTATTACGACGGCAAACGAGATGGACTTTGCACTACTTACTATCCTAATGGAAAG
>CATMQD010000104.1 GCA_950073045.1 uncultured Flavobacteriales bacterium
TGAAAAAAAATTACAAGAAGATGAAGAAAAAAGATTACAAGAGATCAGGTTCGTCGGAAAAGAAAGGGAAAAACAAAATTTAGAAGAACAACAAGAAAAAAAAAATCCTTGGGCACATTTCAGATCACCGGCGGACAACGCTTAAGCGGATCCATCACCCCGCAAGGGGCTAAAAACGAAGCACTGCAAATTATTTGCGCGACCCTCCTTACCCCAGAAAGAGTTACCATCTCTAATATCCCCGATATTGTAGATGTCAATAAACTAATCGACATCCTAGCCGATCTTGGGGTAAAGGTTCAACGAAAGGGTCATGGTTCTTATAGCTTTAAAGCTGATGACCTTAATCTCGATTACCTCGAAAGCGATGAGTTCAAAACCAAAGGAGCTTCTTTAAGAGGAAGTATCATGATTGTTGGTCCGCTTCTCGCTCGTTTTGGGAAAGGATACATTCCTAAACCGGGTGGTGATAAAATTGGTCGTCGTCGACTAGACACCCACTTTATCGGCTTTCAGAAATTAGGCGCAAAATTCCGCTATAAGCCTGGTGAATCATTCTATGGTGTAGAAGCTAAAAAGCTGAAAGGCACCTATATGCTTTTGGATGAAGCCTCGGTTACCGGTACCGCCAATATTGTAATGGCCGCCGCTTTGGCAGAAGGAACCACCACTATTTATAATGCCGCTTGCGAACCTTATCTACAGCAGCTTTGTAAAATGCTTAACCGCATGGGAGCAAAGATTTCGGGCGTGGGTTCCAACCTTTTAAGTATTGAAGGCGTAAAAGAGTTAGGTGCATGCGACCATCGAATTCTTCCCGATATGATTGAAATTGGCTCTTGGATAGGCATGGCCGCCATGACTTCCTCGGAGCTTAGAATTAAAGATGTAAGCTTTGACGACCTCGGCGTAATACCTAGCGTATTTAGCAGAATGGGAATTAAGGTGCAGCGCGATAATGACGATTTAATTGTTCCTCAACAGGATCATTATGAAATCGAAACTTTTATCGATGGCTCGATATTAACTATTGCAGATGCCCCTTGGCCAGGATTTACTCCCGACCTCTTAAGCATTGCTTTAGTAGTGGCTACCCAAGCACGCGGTTCGGTGCTCATTCATCAAAAGATGTTTGAGAGCCGCTTGTTCTTTGTAGATAAATTAATTGATATGGGTGCTCAGATTATTCTTTGCGACCCACACCGGGCTACGGTTATTGGTATGGATAAAGCCACCCCTTTAAAGGCAACTACCATGACTAGCCCAGATATCCGGGCAGGAATATCTTTATTGATTGCTGCCCTTAGTGCTGATGGGACCAGCACCATCCATAACATCGAGCAAATCGACCGTGGATACGAAAATATAGATAAGGGCCTCCGTGCTATTGGCGCGCAAATTGTAAGAGTTAACTAAAAAAGAATATGAACATTTTCAAGAAACCTCTATTCATTGTAGGCCTAGCCGCCCTTAGCTTTATTGGCTTAGGATTTATGGAAGGCCTAAATAATATGTCCGAAGATCAAGGTCGTGGACCATCGATCGGCTCGAAGGCTCCCGAAATTGAAATGAATGACCCTAATGGTAAAACCATTAAGCTCTCCGACCTTAAAGGAAAAGTTGTACTTATCGATTTTTGGGCCGCTTGGTGTCGCCCTTGTCGTATGGAGAACCCTAATGTGGTTGCTACCTATAAAAAATACAAAGACGCTGAATTTAAGGATGGCAAAGGGTTTACCGTACTATCGGTATCTTTAGATCGCAATAAAAACGATTGGATTAAAGCCATTGAACAGGATAATTTAGAATGGGACACCCATGTAAGTGACCTGAAGTACTGGAACAATGCTGCGGCCAAACTTTATGGCGTGCAGTCTATTCCAAAGACTTATTTAGTGAGCGGAGATGGAACAATTTTAGCCAAAGATTTACGAGGAAGTGCCTTACGTAATGCTTTGGAGAAAATGAAAAAATAGATAAAGGGGTAATAGAGACCTTTAGCGCCTCCCATTGGGAGGCGTTTTTTTTTTTTGCCCAAAGCCACCATCGAACAATTAATTAAATTCAAGCCAAAATTTAGCATGAAGAAAATCTTGGTGATCATCGCATTTATTGCTAGCCCCATCCTTTCTGCCCAAAGCATCAGCAGAGCAATAGCAGATTCTGCTTGTACATGCTATACTGAAGTGCTAGCTCAAATTAAGGCCGACCATCAACAAGACAGTTTGAGGGCTTGCATTATTACTTTCCTCATAAATAATAGTCAGGAGCTGTTTGAAGAACATGAATTAAAAAACGGATATACCGTTGAGAACATGCAATTCATCTACCGCAAGGTTTTTGCGATCTTGGAAGATAATTGTGATAGGCTGCAAGAAGATTAATCCTTTAAATGCTAAAAGGTGAAGCCTGAGATTCGTTTAATAGAACCAGAAGACAATCAAGCTACCGCCCAAATGATTAGAGCGGTATTTGAAGAATTTGATGCCCCTAAAATCGGCACCGTTTACTCCGACCCTACAACTGATCAGCTGTACGAACTTTTTCAAGCGGCCACTAATTCTGTCTTCTTCCTCGCAGTTGAAAACAACCAAGTATTGGGCTCCTGCGGCATTTACCCCACTCCCGGCCTACCCCAGGGCTGTGCCGAATTGGTGAAATTCTACCTCAGCAAAGAAGCTAGAGGTAAAGGACTTGGTAAAGCACTCATGGAAAAAAGCACCCAAGCCGCTATCGATATGGGCTATACCCAATTGTATATTGAGAGCCTACCGGTATTTGATAAGGCAGTAAGCATCTACGAAAAACAAGGTTTTCGAAGAATTGATCAAGCCCTAAGCACCGCTCACCCTGGATGCAATCTTTGGTTTATAAAAGATCTTTAATCATTAATTCGTGACGCATTGGCAGCGATTTCTACTTGGTGATATATTTGCTTTAGACCCTGCATGGCGAGATCAAGCTTAGAACCCCAAAAGATCAATTTAAAAGAGAGTTTTTCCTCTTTAAAGACCGTACCGCGCTTTTTTAGCGAAATACGATCTGTAAATCCCAAACTATTCTTCTTCAACATTTTGGCCCGGCTAATTAGTGCATTTTTACCCTTGGCTATGCTTTTCATTGGAAAGCTCATCGTGGATGAAGTTCTTTTACAAGTAGAGCTAGACTCCAAAAATTTTAAAATGCTATGGATCCTTGTGGGCTCCGAATTCTTTCTTGCCATAAGCTCCGATCTCCTTCGAAGGGCCATCACCTATACTGATGCCTTACTTGGTGATCAATACTCCATTCGATCCTCTGTTGCTATTATTAAAAAAACCAATGAGATACGCTTAGCGGATTTGGAAGACGCGGATTTCTACGACAAAATGGAACGAGCGCGTCGACAAACCACTGGTAGAGTGGCCCTCATGTCCAATGTGCTCAGTCAAGGTGAAGATATTATTGTAATAATCTCCTTACTCGCTGGGCTTATTGCTTTTGAGCCTTGGCTGATTATACTGTTGGTACTATCCGTAATTCCGACCATATTAAACGAAATAAAATTTAGTGGAACCGGCTACTCCTTAGCGCGCAGTTGGACTCAAGAAAGACGGGAACTCGATTACCTCAGATATGCCGGTGCTAGCGATCTTACCGCCAAAGAAGTAAAACTATTTGGCCTCTCGGGCTATATCGCCGATCGCTTTAAAAAGCTTTCAGATGTCTATTACCTAGCCAGTAAAAAACTAGCCGGACAAAGGGCCCGCTGGGGATCCATCTTTAATCTATTAGGCACTGGAACCTATTATGGCGCTTATGTAATAATTGTTTATCGCACCGCCCTTGGTATTTTAAGTCTTGGTGACCTCACCTTTCTATCGGGCTCCTTTAATCGCTTGCGCGGAAGACTGCAGGGTTTCTTCACCCGCTTTACCGCCATTACGGAGCGAGCGCTGTACCTCCAAGATTATTTTGATTTCCTCGATATGAAGTTTCAACGAGATGATCGCCAAGACTACCTCCCCATGCCAAAGGAAATTAAAGAAGGCTTTGAATTTGATAATGTCGGTTTTAGATACCCCAATACCGAAAAATGGGTAGTCCGCGGATTGAGCTTCAATTTAAAAGCTGGCGAAAAACTGGCCTTTGTAGGTGAGAATGGCGCAGGTAAAACCACGCTTATAAAACTAATGCTCGGCTTTTACCAAGCCACCGAAGGAGAAATCCGATTGGATGGCGTTCCCATTCAGAATTACGAACCGGATGCCTACCAAGCTTATTTCGGAGTGATCTTTCAAGACTTTGTTAAGTTCGAACTAACTCTAAAAGAGAACATTGCCGTAGGCTCTATCCTTGAAATTGAAAACGAAAAACGCATTTTAGATGCTGCCGACCGCAGTCTGGCTAATCAAGTAATCGAAGATTTACCCGGGGGGATAAATCAACAATTAGGAAAACGTTTTAAAACGGGGAAAGATCTTTCTGGCGGACAATGGCAAAAAGTAGCTATGGCCAGAGCCTATATGAAAGACGCTCCCGTTATGATACTCGATGAACCCACTTCCGCTTTAGATGCCCGGGCAGAAGCCGAAGCCTTTGATCGCTTCATCAAACTTAGTCATGGTAAAACCGCGGTAATCATTTCCCACCGCTTTAGCACCGTTCGAATTGCTGATCGAATTCTGGTTCTTAAAAACGGTAAAGCCTTGGAGTTAGGCAGCCACGAAGAGTTAATGGCTAAAGATCAACTTTATGCCGAGCTATTTCGATTACAAGCTGCGGGATATCAATAAATCCCCTTAAGAATTAAGCCTATCCGATAAGCCAGAATTTCCTCGTGTCATGCTGTCACCATCACTGCTCTGGCAAACAATTTGACCTTTATGCACACAAATTTGTGTGAAATGAGTACTAAGGAGAAAGTACAGAACCCCGATAAAGAGCCCAAATTGGACGCCGAAAACCAAACATCAGAAACAGCTCAAAACACTGATAAAGAATCAGTTGAAAAGCAAGAAGAACTAAGCACCGAAGAGCAATTACAAGCCCGAATTGCCGAGCTCGAGGAAGAGCTTAAAGCGGAGAAAGATCAAAAACTACGCTTATACGCCGATTTCGAAAACCATCGCAAGCGTACCGCTAAGGAAAGAGTAGAACTCTTTGGCAGTGCTAACCAAGAATTAATGTCAGCCTTACTGCCAATTATTGACGACTTTAAGCGTGGTTTAGAAAATTTAAAGGATGAGGAATCTAAGGAGGGAGTTGCTTTAATCTCCAACAAATTCGAGAACATCCTAAAACAGAAAGGTCTAAAGCCCATGGAGAGCACCATTGGTAAAGACTTCGACGTGGACACCATGGAAGCGATTACCCGCATTCCCGCCCCTAGCGAGGATCTTAAAGGAAAGGTGGTCGACGAGATTGAACAAGGATTCCACTTAGGAAACAAAATTCTACGCTACGCCCGAGTGGTAGTAGGTGAATAATATTTAGCATGAGCAGCAAGAGAGATTTTTACGAAATATTAGGCCTGTCCAAAAATGCCAGTGATGCAGAAATCAAAAAGGCATATCGTAAACTGGCCATTAAGTATCACCCCGATAAAAACCCAGGCGACCCGGAAGCGGAGGCCAAGTTTAAAGAGGCCGCGGAAGCTTACGAAGTATTAAGCGACAAGCAAAAGCGCGAACGCTACGATCGCTTTGGTCATGCCGGAATGGGAGGTGCTGCCAGTGGTGGCGGTGGCTTCGGTGGAGGCATGAGCATGGATGACATATTCGAGCAATTTGGCGACATTTTCGGTGGCGCCTTTGGTGGCGGCGGAGGTGGCTTTGGCGGATTCGGTGGTCGCGGTGGCGGCGGAGGTCGTCGGGTATTTAAAGGCTCCAACCTTAGAGTACGTGTTAAGCTTAACCTTGAGGAGATTGCCAATGGTGCGACTAAGAAATTACGCATCAAGCGATTAGTTCCTGCCGATGGCGTAACCTTCGATACCTGTAATACTTGTGGTGGTCGCGGTCAAGTAAACCGAGTAACCAACACCATTCTTGGTCAGATGCAAACCGCTAGCACCTGCCCTAATTGTAATGGTCTTGGTAAAACCATCAATAAAAAACCAGCTGGCGCAGATGAACACGGCATGATCCGCAAGGAAGATGTGGTGGAAGTTAAAATTCCCGCTGGATTTGCCGAAGGCATGCAATTGAAAGTGGCTGGTAAAGGAAATGCCGGACCATTAGATGGTGTAAACGGCGACCTTTTGGTGCAAATTGAAGAGGTGGAACACGAAGAACTGCAGCGTGATGGCCAAAACCTGCATTACGACCTCTACATCAGTTTACCAGATGCCGTTTTAGGTACTAAAGTAGATGTACCAACCGTAAGCGGAAAAGCCCGTATAAAGCTGGACGCTGGTACTCAAAGCGGTAAAATCTTGCGCCTTCGCAATAAAGGTTTACCCAGTGTGGAGAGCTATGGCACCGGCGATCTTTTAGTACATATCAATGTGTGGACCCCTAAAAACATCGACTCCAAATACCGGAAGATGTTTGAAGAAATGCAGAACGATGCTAGCTTTAATCCGAATCCCGATCGGAGTGATAAGTCCTTCTTTGATAAAGTAAAGGAGATGTTTAGCTAATATGATAGAGGCCCGCGGCATTGCCAAATCTTATAATGATCATCAAGCTCTAAAAAGCCTAGATCTTAAAATCGAAAAAGGAAGCATCTTCGGACTCTTGGGTCCTAATGGTGCTGGCAAAACCACTTTCATTCGAATTATAAATCAAATTATAGCTCCCGATAAAGGGGAGCTGTTTTTTGATGGGGAAAAGCTAAGTGGCAAGCATATTGGCCGCATTGGCTACCTCCCCGAAGAAAGAGGGCTTTATCCTAAAATGAAAATTGGCGAGCAGCTATTATACCTCGCTCAATTAAAAGGCCTCTCCAAAGCCGAGGCACAAAAACGCATTCACTATTGGTTAGAGCGCTTCGAATTAAAGGATCGCGTGCAAGCCAAAGTGGAAGAACTATCTAAAGGTCTTGCGCAAAAAGTACAATTCATCGCCAGTGTTATTCACGAGCCAGAGCTCCTTATTCTAGATGAGCCTTTTACCGGCTTTGATCCCGTGAATACGGAACACATTAAAGCGGAAATTCTGCGCTTAAACCAAGAAGGGGCCACTATCATTTTCTCTACCCACCGCATGGAATCGGTAGAGCAGCTCTGTGAAAACATCCTCCTTATCAATAAAGGAGAAAAACTGATTCACGGAAAACTGCATGATGTGAAAAATCAGTTTAAAGAAGGTTGGTACCGCATTGAATATAATTCTGCTTGGCAAGCTCCAGAGAAGAGCGATTGGAAAGTAGAGCATTTACCTTCAAGGGATGGAATCTTCGCCTATCGTGTGAATCTCAATGGCGGTCCTCGTAAAGATCTTCTCGATCAGCTTAATGCCAGCGAACTAATTTCCTTCCAGGAGGAAATCCCGAGCCTCAATGACATTTTCATTCAAAGCACCAGCGGAAATGAATAATCTCGGACTAATCATCAAAAGGGAGTTTGTAACCCGCATTCGCAAACCCTCCTTCATCATACTTACCCTACTCGCGCCCATTTTAATGGCTGCGGTACTCTTTCTACCAACTTATTTGGCAACCCTTCCGGGTGAAGAAAAAGTGATCACCGTATTGGATGAATCCATCCTAATGGACATTCGAGATCATGGTAATGATGAATTCCGTTTACGCTACCTCAATCCCAAGGATTTCGACTTTGAGACCGCTAAGAAAATTGCCGAGGAAAGTGGCGACTATGCCTTTATGCACGTACCCCTCAGCGAAAGCGGCGACCCCGACTTTGTAGCGCGAAACGTACGCATCTTTAGGGATGGAGACCTGGGTATAAGTGTAGAAAACTACCTTGAAGGAAGTTTGGAGAAATACATCCAAAAAGAAAAGCTTAAAGCGGAAGGCGTTGATCCTGAAATACTGGCTCGTACTAGAACGAATGTGCAATTGAGGGTAATTAATACTAAGGACAATACCGAAACCGAAAATGCCGCCCTCATTAAAATGGGAGTGGGCTATGTGGCCGCTTTCGCGATTTACCTTTTCATCTTTATTTATGGTTCGCAGGTAATGCGGGGCGTTATCGAAGAGAAAACCAATCGCATTATGGAGCTGATGGTTTCCAGTATTAAACCCTTCGAATTAATGATGGGTAAAATTATTGGCATTGGCTCTTTAGCCCTTATTCAGTTTTTAGTTTGGATTGGATTAGGCGCTTTAATCTTCACCATTTTCTCTGCCGTATTTATTGATCCTGCCCTCAGCGATCCGGGTATGATAAACAGCAGCGGAGTTTCCGATCAACTGGCCGCATTAGAAGAAGTACCGACCTTTAAGATTTACACCAGCTTAATGACCATCCCTTGGGCCAAGGTGATCATCAGCTTTTTATTCTACTTCATTGGTGGCTATTTACTCTATGGGGCTCTCTTTGCGGCCATTGGCTCGGCAGTTGATAAGGAGTCGGATAGTCAGCAGTTTATGCTACCGATTACCATTCCACTTATATTAAGTCTTTTAGTAATTATCCGTGCCCTCGATAATCCCGATGGACCGATAGCCACTTGGATGTCGATGATACCCCTTACCTCTCCCCTAGTGATGATGGCGCGCGTGCCCTTTGATGTGGAAATCTGGCAATTACTACTTTCGATGTTTATCCTTGCCGCCAGTTTTATTTTCTGCGTTTGGCTGGCCGCGAAAATTTACCGGGTTGGTATTTTAATGTACGGTAAAAAGCCTACCTTCAAGGAGCTTTACCGCTGGACTCGCTATAAAAACTAATGGATAAGATTAAAGAATTTTTTGAGTTTGAACTCCTCAGTATCAATGATTGGGAGCTAAAGGTGGTTAACATCGTTTGGCTAATTCTAATCTTTGGAGGGGCTTTTCTTTTAAAGTGGCTATTTCGCAAATACCTAAATCGCTTAGAGAATAAAAAAAGTATAGATGCTGGAAAATCTTATGCCGTTTACTCGGTTGGCACCTATTTCATTTTTATTATCGCTATTATCTCCTCGATTGATGCTTTAGGCTTTAATCCTACCGTTCTACTCGCCTCCTCCTCTGCCATCTTACTGGGCTTAGGTCTTGGTGTGCAAGATCTCTTTAAAGATATGGTAGCCGGATTTATCATCCTCTTCGAACGTACCGTTACCGCCGGCGATATTGTAGAAATTACCGGCATTGTTGGTGAAGTTAAAGAGGTAGGACTGCGCACCACCAGCTTACTCACTCGCGAAGGCATTGTTTTAATTGTTCCGAACTCCAAGCTCACTAATGACAATGTGGTTAATTGGAGTCAAAATAACCGGGTTACCCGCTTTCGCGTAGATGTTGGGGTAGCCTATGGTAGTGATACCAGTAAGGTGGAAAAAATCCTTTTGGAAGCTGCCAAGGAAAATAAAGATGTGATCTCCAAGCCAGAGCCCATGGTGTTTTTCCAAAACTTTGGCGATAGCTCTTTAGATTTCTCCCTTTTCTTTTTCTCTCGAAACCTATTCCGAATTGAGCGCACCAAAAGTGATCTACGCTTTGTAATCGATCAGAAGTTCCGAGAAAATAATGTTGCCATACCTTTCCCACAGCGAGATGTGTGGTTCAGGAACAATCCTACTAAAGAATCAGAATGAAAATTGCCGTTATAGATTGCGGGACTAATACCTTCAATCTTTTGGTGCGTTCTCAGGAAGAGAACAAAACCCTCTTTAATACTAAAATCCCCGTACGCTTAGCCGAAGGATCTGATGATGACTTAATCATTAGCGAGGCAGCGATGGAACGTGCCATGGAGGCCCTGAAATCCCATCAGGCGAAAGCCAAAGAATGGGAAGCAGAAGCCCTTTATGTAGTGGCCACCGCCGCCATACGTACAGCGCCTAATGGCAAGGATTTAGTGGAAAAAGCCGAAAAAGAACTCGGCCTAAAAATCAATGTAATTAGCGGCGATACCGAAGCGGGTCTCATCTACGAAGGTGTAAAACAGGGCATCGAGTTTAAAGAAGTGCCCAGCCTAATAATGGACATTGGCGGTGGTAGTACCGAATTCATCCTGCTCAGAGATAAAAAACCAGTTTGGCAAGCCTCCTTCCCTATTGGCAGTAGTGTAATGCTTAATCGCTTTCGTCCCGCCGACCCAATATTAAGTGAAGAAATTGAAGCCATTGAGGATTATCTCGACGAGAAACTGCAATCCTTGAAAGAGGCCTGTGGCACGGAGTTTCCGCGGGTATTAATTGGCAGCAGGGGCAGTTTCGACACCCTGGCCCAAATGTGCGCTGATAACTTTAAAACTTCCCGTTTTGAGGAGGAGGAAAGCAGCTACACTTTCTCGATGCATGAGTATATGCAGATTTCGAAGAAAATGCTGGAATCTACTTTCGAGGAGCGCCTAAATACCCCTGGCATGATACCGATGCGCGCGGACATGATTGTAATGGCCTGCATCGAAATCAACTTTATCATTAAACGATTGGGGATTCGTCTCCTTCAACAATGTAACTTCGCCTTAAAAGAAGGCTTATATTACTCCCTCCAAAATCAGGCGGAACAATGGCAAAAATCCTCATTGTAGAAGACGAAAAAGCAATACGCAATGTCTTGAAGAACATCCTTCAAGATGAAGATAAATCCTATCAAATTTCGGAAGCCGAGCACGGAAAGGCGGCTATCGACCTTTTGGCAAATGATGAGCATGACTTAGTGCTTTGCGATATCAAAATGCCTAAAATGGATGGTGTAGAAGTATTGGAAGCAGTAAAAAAAATAAAACCTGAAATTCCAATGGTCATGATTTCTGGTCACGGTGATTTAGAGACGGCAGTAAATACCATGCGATTAGGAGCGTTTGATTACATTTCTAAACCACCAGATTTAAACCGACTTTTGAATACCGTACGAAATGCTTTAGACAAAAAGAAATTAGTAGTTGAAAACAAAATCTTAAAAAAGAAGGTGAGTAAAAACTACGAAATGATTGGTGCAAGTGACGCTATCAATCATATTCGTACCA